>JAYVXS010000083.1:0-6781 GCA_043784965.1 Bdellovibrionales bacterium | reverse complement strand
CCAGCTCTCTTAGTAGAATTTTAAGTCCCGGCCTTTTAGTTTCTGCCAAAGCGACCAAGCCATGTTTACAAAGAATCCGATTTTCATCAATAAGTGGGACCATATCGGTCAGTGTCGCAATAGCAAAACAGTCGAGCAATATTTTAGGATCAAAATCAATTTTGAGAAGTTCAAGTCGAGTCATCTCTCTACGCAAAGCCAAAACCAGAAAAAACGCGACTCCTGCGCCACAAAGATGTTTCAATTCAGAAGTACAATCCGAGCGATTAGGGTTCACCACAGCTACTGCTTGTGGAATTTCTAATGGAGGTAAATGGTGATCGGTAATAATGACCTGCATCCCAAGTGAATTTGCAAAATCCACCTCTTTTTTATTTGAAATACCTAGATCGATACTAATCAATAGTCTTGCGCCATCATCGTAGATTTTTTGAATGGCCGCCAGTTTTAACCCGTAGCCTTCTTTTAAACGACTAGGCTGGTACAACACAAAATTTTTGAAACCGAGCAGTTCAAGAGCTTTTGCAAAAAGTGCGATGCCCGAGGTCCCATCCAGGTCATAGTCGGCATATACACATATTTTTTCGTTTGAATTAAAGGCCTCGATTAGGCGTTTAACCGCAATCTTCATGTCGATGATCGTAAGCGGATCACGCATATCTTTTAGACTAGGCGTGAGCCAGTTCAATATCTCATTTTCACTTGCAAAACTGCGACTCTTTAGAATATCTAAAATCAAGCGAGGAATTCGCGAAACGGCCCCCAAAGAAAAAGCAGCCCCTTCAAGGCCAGCTTTAGTGCTCACTCTTAGCTTCCAATTTTCGGTTTGAGACGAATTCATGTTCAGAGTTTATACCTACTAAAGTTCTTCTTTATGCTGGGACTGGAGCACTATTGGCTTTCTTTTTTGAGCCCAAGGCATCCATCACTAAAATAAGCGGTGCCGCCACGTAAATTGACGAATAGGTGCCAATTAGAATTCCTATTACCAAGGTGAAGCCGATATCAGAAATCACACCCCCACCAAGAAAATAAAGCGAAATTACAGCCATTAAAGTACAGCCCGCAGTCAAAATGGTTCGACCCATCATATCATTAATAGCCTTGTTGATAATAAACTTCAACCCGTGCGCCTTATATTGTGGATAGGTTTCACGTATACGATCATAAGTCACAATCGTATCATTGAGCGAATAACCAATGAGAGTTAAAACTGCAGCCATAATTTGAACATTCACTTCACGTCCCATTATCGCAAAGATCCCAAGTGTAAAAATGGAATCGTGAATCAAACAGAGAACCGCACCTGGAGCATATTTATAGTCAAAGCGAAGTGCCACATAAATTAAAATAACCAAAAAACTATAAAAGGCAGCGAGTAAGCCATTGCGCTTTAACTCTGATCCGACCTGTGGGCCGACCGTATCAACTCGTCTAATACCATCATCAGTTAAACTATACTTTGTTTTTAAGCCGCTAGTGAGCTTCTTAATATCGTTTCGTTCAATCTCGGCACTCTCTTTTTCAGAAGCGGCCTTAACTGACTCCATGCGAATCAAAAATTCATTTTGCTCACCGAAGCTCTGTACGCTGGTATTTTTAAGGCCGATGCTTTCAGTAAATTTTCTAAGCTCAGACGCATCTGTCTTCTGAGAAAACTTAACTTGCACTTCGGTGCCGCCGGCAAAATCAATACCGTAGTTAAAGCCCTTACCAAAAATAACTAAGATTGAAATGATACTGGCCAAAGCAGAAAGGCCTCCCATTAAGGGTGCCAATTTTACAAAATCCCAGCGGCCAAAACTTAATTTTTGTCCACGAGATCCTGTCACTTCAGGTTGTTTAACACCAGGTTTTGCCATACTCTACTCCTCTTATTGAACCGATAAGTTCCATTTAAGTTTTCCGACTGTGAGATCCAAAAGTGCCCGAGTAAAAAATACTGCGGTAAAGGTTTGGATCACTAAACCGCAAAGCAGTGTCACCGCAAAGCCGCGCACAGGACCAGTTCCAAAATACATCAGCACCACACACACCGCGATCGACATAATATTTGCATCGATAATACAAGAAAATGCCCGATTATAACCCTCACGTATTGCCCCCATGAGATTGGCGCCCTTACGCATTTCTTCTTTTATACGTTCGTTAATAATAACATTGGCATCGACAGCAATCCCAATGGTGAGGGCCATTCCTGCCACGCCGGGCAATGAAAGGGTCGCACCTAGCGAACTAAGTACGGCCACAACAATCAAGATATTAAAGGCCAGCGACAAATCGGCGATGAGACCAAAACTCTTGTAATAAAAAAGCATAAACAAAAAGACAATACCCGCGCCAACCAAAGCCGCCATTTGCCCTTTAGCGATTGCATCCGCTCCTAGGCTTGGCCCAACTGTTCTCTCTTCAAGCTGCTCAAGAGTTGCTGGCAGAGCGCCAGCTCTCAAAGCCAAACTTATCAGCTTCGCCTCGTTTAGGGTTTTTTGTTGATCTCTTGAGTCGCCTAATTGGATCACTCCACGCCCGCCAGTAATTGGAGAATTAATCACTGGATGAGAAGTAATCACTTTATCAAGCACAATTGCCATATACTTTTTAGTGTTCTTTGTAGTCAACTCACCGAATTGTTTTGCGCCAACTGGGTCAAAAGCAAACTGCACTTCAGGTTTTGAATATTGATCAAGACCAACATTCGCATTGATCAAGCGATCGCCAGTTACACCTTCATTGGTTTTAAGGAGAAGCGGCATACGTCCGGCTTCCATGGTGGCCGCATTTGGAAGCTTCTCAAAATAGACAATTGTATTTTCGGGAATCTTTCCTTTAAGTGCGGCATTCAACTTTTCAATGAACAGCGAATACTTCATATCTTTAAAAACAAGATTTGCTGATTTTTCAGTATCCATAACAAGCTTTTGAACAACCTCTGAGGCCATCTCTTCAGAGACCATCATAAAATCGAGATGCGCCGTACGGTTAATCAATTCTTTTGCCGAAGTGGCATCCTTTATACCTGGGAGCTGCACCAATATCCGATCCGTTCCTTGAGCTGTAATACTTGGCTCTGCCACACCAAACTCGTCGATCCGATTTCGAATGGTTGCAATGGCTTGCTCTAATAACCTTTGCTTAAAATCCCGCAAATAAAGCTCGCCGTATTCAAAGGTCACCTTGTTAGCCTGAGTATCCACATACTTCATCATATTAACATAATTTTTTTCGACATATGCCTTAGCTTTATCTCGGTCCTCAGCTGTCACCGCGTCTATTTGGATGATCGCTTTGACTGGATCTAAAACTGTAACTGAACTTATGTTTAGCTTTTCTTTGTCACTCTTAAACTCGTTGGTCAAAGTTGTAGCTGTACGGGTGACATCAGTTTTTACCACACTGTCAACATCGACCCGCAGTACGAGATGCGATCCGCCCTGAATATCCAAGCCCAAAACCATTTTATCTTTGGTGAACCACCAATGCTTGTCGGTATTCATAAAGTTCGGGACTGTCCAGCTGAGCGCCAGTAAAAAAACTGCTCCAATTATTAAAAGACGTGCGTTGAGACTTTCGATCATGATTTCACCTCATCTTGCAAACCAGCGATTTGGCTTTTTAATATTTTAATTCTGACATCGTTTGCGATCTCAAGAGTAATGAAGGTCTCGGTCAAACCTTCAACGCTACCCAAAATTCCACTTGCTGTAACTACTCGATCACCACGTTTAAGTGCCTCTAAAAAAGCCTTTTGTTGCTTTTGTTTTTTCATTTGCGTGCGTGATTGCATAAAAATAATAATCACAAACGCAAATACAATCGGAACCACTTGCAACCATGCCGGCGGCCCACCTTGAGCCCCCTGAGCACTAGCTGCACTACCAAAAATCAAAATCAAGACGGACATAACTATATTTTTCAAGTACATCTCCTTACAAAAAACGCTGTAAAAAATCACCATCACTAATTAAGCGGTCACATAATTAATCACTTAACCGGTCACTCAAAAAGACGAAAGTTATCATTGAATATTCTGTTGATCATTGCAAACACTTTAAATTTTCTTACTTAAATTTCCTTACTTATTGGCCGGCAAAATGCGTCAAGGCCCTAAGGAATTTTCACTTTGGAGATCCAATAAAGCGCCCTATGCAGAAATCACGAAACTCGTGCCAACGATTTTCAAAAATGGCCTGTCGAGATCTCTCCATGAGAGAAAAATAGAAGTGTAAATTATGAATCGTATTTAGTCTTGAGCCTAAAATTTCACCACTTAAAAAAAGATGCCGAAGATAAGCCTTTGAATAATGCTTACAAGTATAGCAATCACACTCGGTGTCTAACGGAGACTCGTCCTCTAGATACTCAGCCCGCTTAATGCTCACCTTTCCATGCCATGTATAGAGCGTGCCGTTTCTTGCAACTCTAGTTGGCAAAACGCAGTCAAACATATCAATGCCGCTATCAATTGATAAAATAAGATCAAGAGGCGTTCCTACCCCCATCAAATATCGCGGCTTATTTTCAGGCATAAGATGGGCAATTTCTTTCACCAACTGATGCATGAGTTCAATTGGCTCCCCAACGCTGAGGCCACCCAGGGCGTAGCCCGGTAAGTCTACACTAGTAATTTGCGCAAGACTTTGCTTTCTCAACTGCAGATCTAAACCACCTTGAACAATCCCAAAGAGCAGGCTTTCCTTACGTGTCATTGCTGTTTTAGAACGCTCCAGCCAACGATGGGTTAGATTCATACTTTCGACAATTTGATCCTGGGTCGCCGGATAAGATAAACACTCGTCAAAAGCCATTATAATATCACTGCCAAGCGCCATCTGAATTTCCATACTCACTTCAGGAGAAATAAAATATTTACTACCATCAAGGTGAGATCTAAATTCAACTCCTTTTTCACTCATTTTCCTTAAACCCGATAGTGAAAATACCTGAAACCCACCGCTATCAGTCAAAATGGGGTGATGCCAGTTCATAAATTTGTGTAGGCCACCCAATTTCGCTATCACTTTCTCTCCAGGCCGCAAATGCAAATGGTAGGTATTACTCAGCACCACTTGCGCCCCAGATGTTTTCAATTCTTCTGGAGTCATAGCTTTGACCGTTGCCTTGGTTCCTACAGCCATAAAAACCGGGGTCTTAATCTCGCCATGATGGGTTTGCAAGCGGCAGGCTCGGGCGTGGCTGCCTTGAGCCTTGGCTTCAACTTTAAAATATTCGAAATGCGGGTATAGATTTTTTATTTGATCCAAACTGAAAGGTCTCCATAGCTAAATAAGCGAAATTTATTTTTGATTGCAAATGCGTACGCATTTTTAACATTATCAAGTCCGGCAAATGCGGCCACCAAAGCTAGTAAGGTAGATTCGGGTTGATGAAAATTGGTGAGCAGGCAATCTACGATCTGAAACTGAAAGCCAGGTTGAATGAAAATATCAGTTTCGCCTAAATAATCTTGCGCGTCATTAAGTGAAAGCTGCCCAAGGGCTGCACTTTCAAGCGCACGAGTCACGGTGGTGCCAAGTGCCCATACTTTTTTTGTGGAGCGCTTTGCCTCGGCGATGGCTTGCCAAACCTCCTTCGAGATATGCACCTGCTCAGAATGCATTTTGTGCGCCGACAAACTAGTCGTGATCGGCAAAAACGTGCCGAGACCTACGTGCAAGGTCATTTCAAAAACCTGCACCCCTCGACTTTTCAAATTGTCCAGTGTTTCATTTGAAAAATGTAGACTTGCGGTTGGTGCGGCTAAACTCCCTGGGAGCTTCGCCCACTTCGTTTGGTAGTCAATTTTATCCTGTGTCCTGGCGCGACGCTCTTGGCGAGATTTCAAAATATAAGGGGGCAGCGGCAAATCCGCATATTTCAAAAAATACTCCTCAGTCAATGTCTCTGCTGGAGTTACCCGAACCATTTGCGTACGTCCGCGTTCGACTAATTCAACGCTGAGCGCTTCGGGAAAATTCATTAGCGAATTTTTAGGCCACTGACTAGATGGGCAAAGAACTTGCCAAAGACTCTTGTCCTGCATTTGATGTAAAAAAAGGATTTCAAAATTCGTCTCAGAAAAAAGCCGACGCGCCAGAACCTTGGTGTTGTTTATGACCAATACGTCGCCGACTTCAAAAAGAGATAGCATCTCAGCCGCACTCGACAACTCGGCAGTCTCTGCTTTGGTAGTGGCGAAAAGTTTGGTGGCCAATATACGACTCGGCGTCTTCTTTTCAGTCGCAACGAGTTCGACCGGATAATCAAATTGCAAATCAGTTAATTCCATAAGGGCCCGAACTAACTATTCGCATCAAACAAAGTCAAAACAATAAATAGATCTAGTCGCGAAGTAAAATTATAGGCAAGAGGCACAATGGCAAAAAAAAGGCCCAGGATGCTAAAGGGGGAAAGCCATCCTGAGCCGAGCGAAACCTAAACTTCACCAAAGATCTGGCAAAAAAAAATAACTTGCTCCAAATCGACCTACATTTAACCTAGCCCGGATATTTCATCAGATTTCTGTTGCAATCGCCACTTCGCTAGTCTGGGCGCTTCGCTCCTGGCGTTTTCGAGACCTTTTCACTGCGACAACCTGCTTTGAGGTTGCCTCACTCAACGGTCTCTCAAGCGCCAGGCCAGTCTGCGAATCAGCGAGGCAAACAGCGAAACACCTTTATCAGAATCGGTTACCTCAGAATTTGTTTGAATCAATTTATATTCGCTACTCGTAATCAAGGCTCCAATTGCTAGCATATGATATTCGACAAATCCACCATAACGC
>JAYVXS010000082.1:0-6816 GCA_043784965.1 Bdellovibrionales bacterium | reverse complement strand
TTCCCGCCCTACTCATTCATAATCCAGTGTTTGGCTTCCCGACTCATCATCTCGGGGTCACACTACTCTGGATCAGCGCTGCATTGAGCATCGTTTCAGGATTTCAATACACTAGAGCTTATTTTGATGCGAGAGCACTGAAGCTTGAAAGTTTACAATGACATCAAGAGATGAGTGGCAATAGAAACTTCTTGATTGGCTCAGTGATGACACTTGGTTTTTTCATCCAGAAAAAGTGGCCGCCAACAAAGCTCTCAAGTAAAAATGTTTTCGAAGTATAAGTCGACCAGGCCTGCATATTAGCCACAGACATTGCAGGGTCTGAGTCTCCATAGGCTGCAAAAATTGGGATATCTAATGGACCGCTTGAAGCAAATTCATAGGATTCAAAAAGCTCCATATCGGCCTTCATTATTGGCATAAACATTTCGCGTATCTCGGGATCATTCAAATATTCTTGCCCTGGACTTGGGCCATAACGCTGAGCCAGCGCTTCTAAAAACGCATCATCACCAAGATTATAAATGCTAGTCTGGTGATTTTTTATGTGCGGCGCAGATCGTGAGGCCAAGCAGACAGCTAACGGCATCTTTAACTTTAGAATACTCAATTGTTGCGCAAGCTCATAGGCAATAAGGCCACCCAAACTATGACCAAAAAAAGCAAATGCCCGATCTGGAGGATTCGTCTCAAAATACTTGGTAAGTGTTTTCATCAAGTCTGGAATTCTTTTGATGAATGGCTCCGATAGTCTATCGGCGCGCCCAGGAAGCTGAATGGCACGAATCTCTGCAAGTGCCGCGAAGTCTTCACCCCAGAGGCGAAAAGCTTGTGCCGAGCCGCCAGCTTGATGAAAACAATAAATGATGAGCCGAGCTTGCTGGTTAGTTTTAGGCGTCCATAGCCAATTTTTATTTGTTGTATTCAATGCGCGTGAACTCCTAATATTGTGATTTAGAGCTTTACCCATTCTATATTGGGTGGCGTGATCAGGTCACGTCCAGGATTCATATCAGTTTTGCTTTACCTTAGGGCCTCACTACTCTAAAATAAAGACACTTCGCTCGTTTAAGGTTCGATTTTTATAAGACTTAGTTTCTACTCAATCTCTAAGGAAAAGCAATGGCTGAGCAAGATATTCGCTGGCAACAAAGACTTCAGAATTACTCTGGCGCCCTGAGGCAACTGGAGTCTGCAGTCCAGTTGGCCGAGAAAAAAGGCTTATCGGACCTTGAGAAACAGGGCATGATTCAGGCCTTTGAGTTTACTCATGAGCTAGCCTGGAATGTGATCAAGGATTACTTTGAATATCAAGGAAACACTTCTATCAATGGCTCGAGGGATGCTGCACGTGAGGCATTCCAAAAGGGGCTGATCACAAATGGTGAAATCTGGATGGAAATGATAAAAAGCCGTAACCAATCATCTCATACCTATAATAAAAAGGTGGCCGACGAAATTGTAGATAAAACCAAAAAAAATTATTTTCCGGCTTTACTCGAATTAGAAGTGAAGATGAAAAGTCTATTGGTACAAAAATAAGTGTCAGAACCATTTGGCATACCGGCGATTTACGTTGAAAAAATCAGATCTATTTTTAGTCGTCACAATTTAATTGAAAAAGTAATCATTTATGGCTCTCGCGCCAAAGGTAATTACAAAGCGGGGTCTGATATTGATCTAACTTTGGTGGCTCCAAAAATGGATCTTTCGGAACTATTAATGATTGAAAATGAGATCGATGATTTGCTCCTTCCTTATAAACTAGACATCTCATTGCTCCATAAGATCGATAACTCCAGCCTCATTGAACACATCAACCGCGTCGGTTTGGATTTTAATAGAGTGGAACTGGGTTCCAAAAAGTGATCTTTGAGGCATTCTCCAATTCGAAAATCAAACTGGAGCGGGTAAGGGGGCTCGAACCCCTGACCTCGACCTTGGCAAGGTCGCGCTCTAGCCAACTGAGCTACACCCGCCTCAAAGAAAAGGAGCCCGGACTGTACCTATTCGCAAAATGACTGTCAACCTAAGCTACTTGAAAAAATCGAAAACACTTTGAATCAGACTCTTTAAAAGCAAATTTAATTTCACAGCCCGGTTAATCAGCGTTCATTTTAAATATCAATCGGCAGCGCTTTCCTTGGCGCTCCAGGTGCATTTTATTATAAAATAACAATGTAAAAACAATTAGATAGCAATAAGTTACTTAAAACGCAACTTGCTGGCACTATGAGACATGATAGACAAAAGCAATTTGCATTATCTCTTCTCTGAGCTTGATCAGTTTCTATTTGATAATAATGAGTCACGAAGCCTTACGATATATGGTGGCGCAGCTCTTATTGCCTTGGACATCCTCAATCGTGCAACTTTTGATATCAATGTTTTTCAACCTCAACTCGATAAAATTTTACTTGAGGCGATATCTGCAGTGGGAGAAAAACACAATTTTAATGAGTACTGGGTCAATAGCGCAGGCAAGGCATTTGTGAGCGAGCTGCCAGAGGGTTGGCGCTCTCGTCGAGCATCTATTTATAGCGGCAAAGCATTAAATATATTCTCTCTTGGAAGATCTGATCTTATTTTTACAAAAATTTTAGCAGAATTGGACCGGCAAGAGAATATGCCAGATATAATTCGATTAAAACCAAGTTTGAACGAATTAAATTCGCTCAAAAGACATCTTTCCTGAAACCGGTGGTCATCGGCTGTAACAAATCATCGGTTTCTAGAATTTGGAAGTCCATCAAAGATATTGATGATTTCAATTTAAATTTTGCTGGCTAATCGCCAGTTAATAGTCAGTTAATAGCCAGTTAATAGTCAGTTAATAGTCAGTTGATTATCTCCCTATCTACAACGGCTCTGGTAATGAGAATGCGGAAGCTAAACACCGTATATTTTTGATCCTGGGCTGGCAATGGATTTAAAGGGAAATCGGAAAAAGTAATCTCATGATTCTAAATTTTTTCAAACTATTTTTTTTTGCCAAAGATCTTTTAAGAACTCTTGCCAAGGCATAACAGTAATTTCGTCGCCAACAATTCTTCTGGTCGGATCGTTCGAAACTAATATGTGTTTTTTAAATATTTTTTCTTTCTTTAATGCGCTTAGATTTTTGCAATGACTGTTGGTAGCTAGCGAAGTGCTCTTGATTTCAATTGCAACTTCATCACCAATGATACAATCAATTTCTAGTTGATCATTTGTTCTCCAAAAGCAAAGTTGTTTGTCGATCGCTTTATAACTTAGATAAGCTTTAATTTCATTGATTATAAAATGTTCGAACACCGGTCCATAGAGCTCGCTATCTTTTAAAATTTCACCTCTTTTGGCTAAATGATTGGCAACGCCTATATCAAATAAATAAAGTTTCGATCTGGAAATTGCCTTTCGCGATTTTGTCTTTCTATAAGGCTTGAGTTGAAAGCACATAAGAGTGTCCTCGAGAACTTGTACATAATTCAAGACAGTCCGTGGCGGCACCCCTGCATCGCGAGCAATAGACTCATAATTGATCTCTTGCCCATTCGAGAGTGCAATCACGTCTAAAAAACTCATAAAGTAATCATGATTTTTAACCAATGCCTCTTCAATAATCTCTTCTTTTAGATAGATGTTGATATAATTTTTTAAATCACTGCGGAAATCAGAAGAATTGTATACAAATGGTAGCCCCCCGCGATTCAAAAATTTCAAGAGCTCAAAATCTGAAATTTCGAACGCCGTTAAAGAGTAAAGCTGAGCCTCCCACGCTCGCCCGCCGAGCATATTAGCTCCTCCCCTCTTCAACTTTCGTGCGCTGCTACCGGTAAGCAAAAACCGCCAATTGTATTTTTTAATGAGACGGTGCACTTCATCTAAAAGTTTTGGGAGCTTCTGAATTTCATCAATGACAATTATTTTCGAATCGCTCAGATTTTCCTCTTCAATGAGTTTTGGCCTTCGAAATAAGCGCATATAGGTTTCATCATCCAAAAGATCATAAAGGCGAAAACCCTTGAGTTGCGTCTCGTATAAAGTTGTTTTTCCGGTACCACGAGGGCCAAATAGAAAATGGCTTTTTTTCTCAAGTAGTGCCGTTAGATCTAATGTTCGGTGATAGTGCATATATTTATAATTCTCAGCAGTTCTAGATAGATACGATGATTATACAGGATATATACTGTGTCGGCAACTGCTTTTCGGATTTTAGCTAATTTTCCGAAATGGTATTTCGGAAATCCCATGTAGGCAACCCAACTTGTCTGTATATTATGGGAGAGGCCAGAGGAACAGTTCTCTTATATGGCTGATAATATCTAAATTTACGTGCCGATTTCTGCTAATTTGACACAAATGTATAGCTCAATTTGTTGCATTGCTTGCTTAGTCTCAGCCGTTCCTGTGCCCAAATCAGTACCAATGTTTTGATTTGTGTAAGCTAAGTGATAACGAAAGTCTTCGTCTTTCTTAGGATAGTACTCTAGACCAACAGTAAGAGCGCCAGTCTTAACTTGCTTCTCGACAGTTGCAGAAGTCGCAGTTTTACGAACTGAATTTTCATATGTAAGAAATGGCTTAAGACCCAAATCAGCCATTTTATAACGCGCCAATATAAACATAGAATCCGTTTTGTCACTCTGACCAGCAGTAGACTTGTCAGCAAAACTATTCATGAAGTAATCAGCATCAATATCAAACATTGGAACCGTATACCGAATACCTAAGCTTGTATAAGTATTTACTAAGTTCTTAGTGCTTGCTGTCTGATTTTGATGACCCTCAGGCCCATGCAACGGCTCAGTACCGCTTAGAATTGACTGCTCGGACGATCCCACTATTACGGACTTTTTACAAAGGATTCACAATTCAATACTTGAGGGGACTGACAACTATCTTCCTATGGGATCACTAATCGAAAGATCTTCTTATGCGCCAGGTCTCAATCATGTCTTGAATTTGCTTACAAGAGTACCGCCACCCTTTTAACCCACGAATTGTTCAAACGAACCGTAAATTCAAATTACCTGGAATTGAAAAGCCATTAGAAATGCCAGCAAACCAATATGGCCCACTAAAGCTCAGCCCGTTAGATTTGACATTGAATCCAACTGTCCCGTTAGATCATCGCTTAACTCGACATTTAGGTGCGTTTGAGCTGAATGTTGTAATGATGGAAACAAGTGAAGCACTTTATGGCGATGTATGGTACAATATCGATCTTTTCGAAAGAGCAGATGTAGAAAAATTGTCCGCGATTTTCATGCACACCCTCGAAAATGTCTTCTTTCGCCCTAATGCTCGGTTTTCGGAATTAGTAAGAGAATCATTAATTGTCTAATATAAAACTCTGGTCTGGATACTAGTTTTAAGTTTCGCAACCTGAGACGAAACTTGATCGGCCGAGCCCTTTTCCATGTCCATCACTAAGAAACCAATTTTAGGGTCAGTTGATAAATACTGCGCTTGAATATTTGCTCCGAACCCTGAAACTATTTTAGTGATATCACTCAATACTCCGGGTACGTTTTGATGTGCGTTCAATAATCGGTGCGAGTCTTTGTGCAAGTAGGGTAGATCCACATTTGGAAAATTAACTGCGCCGCGAGTATTCCCCAAGCGCGCAAAATTCAGAAGGGTAGCAGAAACTTCTTCGCCAATAGCGACCTGGGCCTCTTCGGTGCTGCCGCCAATGTGTGGTGTTAAAATCACGTTATCAATGCCCTGTAATTCTGAACTAAACTTCTCATTGTTCGAACTCGGCTCAATCGGGAATACATCGACTGCAGCCCCGGCGATCTGGTGCTCACGGAGAGCTTTAGCTAGGTCCGATATTATGACCACGCCACCCCTACTGGCATTTATTAAAAATGCGCCTTTTTTCATTTGTGCCAACTCACGTGCCGACATCATCTCACGTGTTTCTTTTGTATCGGGCACATGCAATGTAACAAAATCTGAGGCCTCCAGAAGTTCTTTTAAGCCTTCACAACTTCGGGAGTTACCCAGAGGAAGTTTCTTCGCCACATCAAAAAACAACACTCTCATTCCAAATGCTTCTGCCAAGATGCTCACTTGACTTCCAATATGACCATATCCAACAATCCCTAAAGTCTTGCCACGAATTTCGTGCGCACCGACGGCTGATTTCAGCCACTCACCGATATGAGCTTTTGCGCTTCGATCAAAGAGTTGTCTACTGAGACATACAATTTCAGCCAAAACTAGCTCAGCAACGCTGCGAGTATTGGAGTAGGGAGCATTAAAAACTGGTATACCAAATTGATTGGCAGTTGCCAAATCAACCTGATCAGTACCAATACAAAAGCAACCTATTCCCAATAGATGTTGCGAGGATTTCAGAATGTTTTCTGTAACTTTTGTCTTTGAACGAATTCCTAAGAAATCAAAACTCTTAAGGAGTGAAATAATTTCAGATTCTTTTGGTGAGTGAGCTAGCAGCTCAACTTCTGAACCTTCACTCTCCAAACTGTCTTTTGCACTTTGATGAATGGCTTCGAGCAATAGGTAACGATATTTTTTTTGAAGATAGTTTTGCATAAAATAAACAACAAGCGTTGCCGCCCGCTGCTCCGTTTAAAACCGGACCTGCGCGTTTTTACGCCTCGGTCTCCTCTGTTTGTGCCTCATATTCTGGCCTGAAATGAATATTCAGGTCAATGTGTTCGAGGTCTAGTCCGCGTATCCAATTGGTACGCGGAGATATGCGAATTAGCCCGGATATTTCATCAGTTTCGTCGTGAAATCGCTGATTCGCAGACTGGCCTGGCGCTTGAGAGACCTTTGAGTGAGGCAACCTCAAAGCAGGTT
>JAYVXS010000081.1:0-6867 GCA_043784965.1 Bdellovibrionales bacterium | reverse complement strand
TTGGAGGTTTTTTATTTCTCAGACTCTTCGGACTAAATTTTAGCATTTCGGCGGCTGCCGGGGGAATTGTTCTGATTGGGGTGAGCTTTCTAACCGGAATGATGCTCATTTCAGAGTGGATACATCAGGGTGATATTTGGCTAGCATTAAAAGAAAAGGGCAGAAGCATTTTGATCTCAAGTGGGGTCGCCATTATTGGGTTAATTCCAGCAGCATTTTCGCACGGGATCGGTTCAGAGACGGCTAAGCCTTTTGCCGTAATGATATTGGGAGGACTCATTAGTTCACTTTTATTGAGCTTAGTTGCCCTGCCGGTAGTGATAGGAAATGAATCCAAATTTAAGAATGTGAAAGAATAATATGGCTCGTATTGTTCAAGTTATATTCTCACAGGGTTATGGCGGACTTGAAATGGTCGTTCAGGACTTTCACCGTTGGCTGTTAATTGCTAATTTAGAAGCATTTGTACTTGTACTTGAAGGGTCGCCCATTCATTTAGTTTTGCAAAAAGCAGGATTTGCAAATTCAATAATTACCATCAGCAACAAATCTCATTTTTCAAAAACTAACTATCTTACAAGCTTAGATTCGGTAGATACTGCATTTCTTTTTCATCGCCAAAAAAACTTAAATATTTTGGCTCTTAAAAAATTAAAAGGAAAAGTTTCGTTTCTGTCGCATACTTTTTATAAATCAAATAAAAGAGGTTTTTGGCATCGTTTTATATTTTCAAAAGTTGATCAATGGATTGCGCTTACGTCGATACAAAAGCTGGATTTATCTGAAAAATGTAGAGTGCCATTTGAAAAAATATGTATAATTCCAAATGGAGTAGATCTTAAAAGGTTTAAGCCAGATACAAATATTAAAGATATTAAAAACGAAATTCATATTGCTGTTGTAGCCCGACTTGATCCTCAAAAAGGTCATAAGCTTGCTATCAAGGCCCTGGCACTATTAAATAAAAATTATAGAAAAAGGATTATTCTTCATTTTTATGGCGGCAATACTCCGGGTGAACCTTTGATTCAGAGGCAGCTTGAAATTTTGGCGAACTCACTGAATGTTAAAGAACAAGTTCGGTTTGAAGGTTTCTATGAAGAAATTGAAAAAGCAATGCCACATATGAATATCCTCTGGCTGACTTCCCACAAAGAAACCTTTGGTCGTTGCCTTATTGAAGCCATGGCGAGTGGTGTTCCTATTGTGGCGTCTCGAGCAGGAGGTGTCCCTGACATTATTTTAGATCAAGTTAATGGATTGTTATTTGAATCAGAAAATCCATTCGATCTAGTGGAGAAAACGACTCGACTTATCGAAGACCCACAGATGAGAGAAAACATTTGCGAAAATAACTTTCACATTGCTCGTAAAAAATATGATCAAGAGGTTGTGACGCCTGAGCTTTTACGAAGTATCTTGCCTGCTAAAGTATAAATTCGAGATCTCGAGCCTAGGCAGGACAAAAAGGGCTCAATATTTTTGGGCCAGAATCATCGCTATAAAAACCATAGAAAGTGAAACTAAATTTGTGATCATAAAAGATGGTCTTCTTCAGGGCGACCTTGCAGGAGGAACATTTAGCTCACATGTAATGTTAAATATACTAATCTCTTTTTATGGATTTTTCGAACAACTCTATCTTATAAATGCTTCAAAATCTAAATTCTTTTGACGCTTTTCAAAGTACGGATTTTCATTTTTTAAATTGTCAGAAAGAAAATTCCAATTAATTAATTTCCAAAATTTGTCTAAATATTTAAGCCGATCATTCTGACAATCTAAATAGTAAGCATGCTCCCATACATCGCATACGAGAAGCGGCGTCATTCCGAAGACTAAAGGGTTGCCAGCGTTTGACATAGCCTCGATCGCAAGCTCTTCTTCAATCGACCTATTGTAATTTGCCTCGAGTAACAAATCAGCTGAAGTGCTGATATTGATTTTGAAGCCGGCACCTACCAAAAAAGCCGTCTCCCAAGACTTTGCACCAATTTGAGTGCTTGGAGTTGTATACATTGTATTTTCTGAAATTAGCGTAGAGCCCATGACTCCAGCTTTTATAAATAGTGACGTCGACTCTTGCCCGCTAATGTAGTATTTAAAATCTATTGGAATACTAATAAAATCGGGTAAAAATTAAATTTCATAAAAAATACCATTGCGAAAACACTTTCTTAGAAAGATGCCTTTCTTCGCAATTGAGTATCTCTTCTGCTGGCTTGGCGAACTCGATTCACGAGCCTTGCGATTTCATTATCAATCTCATTTGTCGCACAATCTGCGAGGTCACCCTGACACTCAGGAATTCTCTCTTCCATTCGGTGCACATTATCCTCGATAGAGAATTGATCGCTTCTAAAGTCCACTTCAAGATTCAACTTTCTAAATTTATCAGTTTTCATAGTTGCTTCCGTTCTTGTATGCTTGTGTTGCGACCTCTGAGCCTCGCACCATTTTAAGATTGTTCAAGTTGTGTTCACTTCTATCATTTGCTGTTTTAATACTTTGTTAAGACTCTGTTACAGCAAGTACTTGGCCATTTGATTTAAACACTCCATTCCTTATGAATTGGGCCACTTAACTTACTTCACTATTTTAGCTTCGTCCCCTTTTAGCCCGATCTAAGGAATTTTCGACCCATTCACTGCCTTCAGGTTCCAACTAAGATGTAGATTGAAGTAGCTAGGACACTCAGCAATCGAGTACGCGATTAAATCCTAAATTTTTGCTTGGCAGCCATCTTGCTATACTACAGACCTTTACAAGAAATTCCCGCGCCAGATGGCCGACAAGAAAATGAGCAAAATATGAAAATCCAAAGCCTCGGCTTGCGAATCGAGAATCCAACTTGATCAATCAAAACAATGAGATCGCAATTAAGGGTGAAATTTATAGTGTCGAGCGACTCGAAGAGTTTGCAGGTTATCTGGCTGCACAACTTGATGTCAGTACCAAACCTAAGGTCACGCGCTCCTTGTTACCAAGAATGCGTGATAACGGGGTTAGACTTTTAGCCTCCTATCGAGCATTGACTGATGCCGTTAACAATAAGCAAAGCATTCCTCCCGCGGCAGAATGGTTAACTGATAATTTTCATATAGTTGAGGATCAGCTTCGTGAAATCCAAGAAGATTTGCCCCCTGCATTTTATAAGGAGCTGCCAAAAATTTCGTTAGGTGAGTTGAGCGGATTTCCGCGGATTTATGCGATCGCTTTGGCGCTAATTGCGCATACCGATAGTCAGCTGGAGCCAAATACGATTCGAAGGTTTGTGTTGGCTTACCAAAAGGTCTCGACTTTAACAATTGGAGAGCTTTGGGCTTTGGCGATAACTCTCAGACTCGTGCTCGTCGAAAACTTACGACGAATTGCCATTCAAATGGTGACGGATCATGAAAATACCATCTTTGCAAATAATTATGTGGATCGACTTATCGAGATGGTCGGGAATAAATCGAAATTTCAAAGTTTGATATTGAAGCTACCTAAACATCTAAGTAAATCTGCGAAAAATGACTGTGCCTTGATGGCACAATTTGCTAAACGCCTTAGAGACCAGGAGCCTGAGCTCTTTTCCGCTTTAGAAACCCTAGAAAAGCATCTTGCCAAAGAGAATTCTTCGATCGAACAAATTGTTCATTTTTCTCATCATTTACAGGCCTCAAATCAGGTTAGCGTTGCAAATATAATTACGAGTATGCGACTTTTATCTAGTCTAAATTGGCGGGTTTTCTTTGAAAGTGTGAGCTTGGTCGATCGCGTTTTAGAGAAGGATCCTGTTTATAATAAAATGGATTTCTTAACTCGTGATCATTACAGACATGCAATCGAAAATCTGAGTAAAAAAACGCAAAGCTCAGAAATTGAGATCTGTGAAAAGCTCAATCACATCATTAGTAACGTCAAGGTTACGTCGCCTGAATATTCTCGAAAATCCCATGTCGGTTATTATTTGATCGGAAAGGGGGCCAAAAGACTTCATATTGAATTGAAATACCAAGACAAGCTTTTGTATTTTGTTCAATCTCATCCAAACCTTATTTATTTTGGTTTATTGAGTATTCTACTAGCCGTTATTTGCGCAGCGCCACTGCTCTATTCTATATTGCAAGGAACCTCCCTGGCGTTGCTTTTTGGAATAGCTTTGCTGGTTCTCATTCCCTGTAGTGATCTTGCTCTCACATTTGCAAATTTCATTTTAACCCATGCAATACGTCCTAAGAATTTGCCAAAACTAGATTTCACTTCTGGGATTCCAGAAAATGCACGAACGATGGTAGTTATACCCTGTATGCTCTCTAGCCCTAAAGTGATTTTAGATTTAATCGAAAAAATTGAAATTCACTTTCTTGGCAATTCTGACCAGCAAATATTTTTCGCTCTATTAACAGACTTTACCGACGCCTCGACAGAGGTGTTTTCTACCGACGAAGGCCTAGTCAGCCTCGCCACAGAAGGCATTGAGCGTCTCAATCAAAAATACGCAAGAACAAAGGCGAGCCGATTCTTTCTTTTTCATAGGCGTCGCCAATGGAATAGTTCTGAAAATGCATGGATGGGATGGGAAAGAAAACGTGGCAAAATTCATGAGTTTAACCGCCTCTTGCGTGGCAAAAAAAATACCAGCTTCACGTTGGCAAACGCTCCCATAGCACTGCTTCAAAGCATTCGTTTTGTCATTACTTTAGACGCTGATACACAGTTGCCAAGAGATAGTGCACGCAAAATGGTTGGCACCATTATGCATCCACTTAACCAAGCTCAATTTGACAAGAATTTGGGGCGAGTCACAGAGGGCTATGGGGTTATTCAACCGCGCATTGGCATTTCACTTGAGAGCTCGGGTAGATCAGCTTTTGCCAAACTTTTTTCTGGCTATACCGGTATCGACCCATATACCACTGCTGTCTCAGATGTCTACCAAGATCTTTTTCATGAAGGCAGTTATACTGGCAAAGGGCTCTATGACGTCGACGCATTTGAAGCTGCGCTCAACAATCGCATTCCAGAGAATTCTATATTAAGCCATGACCTTTTTGAGGGACTCTTTTCGCGAACCGCGCTACTAACTGATGTTGAACTCTTAGATGATTATCCGCAATCTTATCATAGTTTTTTCACCCGACAGCATCGTTGGACGCGCGGGGATTGGCAGATTAGTTCCTGGATATTGCCATTTGTTCGTAATCAAAAAGGTGAATGGGTTCGCAACCGCCTTCCGCTCATTTCTAAATGGAAGATTTTTGATAACTTAAGACGTAGTTTTGTATCCCTTTCACTTTTTCTTTGGCTAATTTTAGGGTGGTCCATCCTACCTGGTTCACCAATATTTTGGACTGCCGCCGCACTATTTATCATTTTGTCGCCATGCCTATTTCACGCCATTTATGAAGGCTTTTTTTGTCTCTTTAGAAAAAGTCAGCTCCCATTTTCGATTGCAAGGTCAAATATTCAAACGAGCCTATTGCAATGTCTCTTGCGACTCACATTTCTCGCCCATCAGGCGATAGTACATTTAGATGCTCTCATTCGTGTCCTGTACCGAAAAAGAATTTCGAAGATGAAATTGTTAGAATGGGCTCCGGCAGCCCACATAGAGAGCCAAAAACTTAGTTTGAAACTTCCCTTTTGGCAAAGTTGTTGGCCTACTGAAGGGGCTCTCTTGGGCTTAGCCATTTTTATACTAATTGTAAAGCCGCCGAACGATCTCATTTCCGTCTTAATGCTTTCATCACTTTTCGTTTTATGGATAAGTCACCCGCTTGTAGCCTTCTGGATTAGTCGCAAAGCCCGCCACAACAAAGAAATTATTAAGCCAGAGGCTAAACTACTGTGGCGCCAAATTGCGCGCAGAACATGGCATTACTTTGAAAGCTTCGTTGGCACCAATGACAATTGGCTACCACCAGACAATCACCAAGAATTTCCCCAGGCTATGACTGCTCATCGAACATCACCCACCAATATTGGACTCTACCTTTTATCTGCGGTATCAGCCTTTGACATGGGTTTTGTGAGCTCTATCAAATTCTTAAAACTTTTGAATTTAACCCTAACAAGTATGCGGAAATTAGAAATGCATCAGGGCCACTATTTCAATTGGTACGACACTCAGACACTCCAAACGCTGCAACCAAAATATGTTTCAACTGTCGACAGTGGTAATCTCGCCGGATATTTACTGGTAGCAAGAGAAGCCTGTCTTGATTTTCCAAACTATTTTGTGATTGATTTAAAAATATTAGAAGGCTTAGCAGATCTATTGCTCATTGCTGAAGGGGAGCTTAAAGAGTCTGGATTTTTTGTAACTGAAATGACCACGCACTTTACTCATTGCCAAAATCTTCTCAGGTCGCCTGAAAATAATAGTTTTGTAAATTGGGCGGACCTACTAAATGCACTCGCCCATTCCTTTGAAAATATTCATAACAAGATAGTACAAACCAAGATAGTACAAACCAAGATAGTACAAACCAAGATAGTACAAACCAAGATAGTACAAACCAAGAATGTAAAGGCAAGTGTCGCTATTGAGGCAAGCCTCGGCTGGATTGGTTCCGCATTGCTTCAAATTCGTGATGCGCAGAATGATTTGAATATCATTGCTCCGTGGGTGACCTCATCGAAAACGAGTTTTACTGGTAACATCGAAAGTTTTTCAGAAGAACTGTCGTTTCGCTGGAAAAAGCTTATAAAGTTCGCTAACCATAACATTCGCTTTTCTGAACTCTCTAAAATGTATGAATATTCACTTAAAGAATTAAGTGAAATCAGTGCTCAAATCATTCAAGAGGTCAGACAAAGTGACCAGCCACTCTGCGAAAGAATTTCAATGGGTCGGGAGCTTGTAAAAGAGCTTGCTCA
>JAYVXS010000080.1:0-48855 GCA_043784965.1 Bdellovibrionales bacterium | reverse complement strand
CGACCCGGCGTTTTGATCGCACATAATTGGATGGGAATTTCGCCAGAGACCGAGCGCAAGGCTGAGATGATTGCCGAATTAGGTTATGTGGCCTTTGCGGCCGATCTCTATGGCAAAAGTGTGCGCCCAAAAGACCAGACTGAAGCAGGCAAGCTTTCTGGTGGTTTGAAAGATGATCGCAAAACTCTTCGTGCACGCATGGCCGCCGGATTGAAGGTCTTAAAAGAAAATAAGATGATTAATTTCAATAAAATTGCTGCTATTGGATATTGTTTTGGGGGCACCTCAGTTTTAGAAATGGCTAGAGCAGGCGCTGCAATTAGAGGTGTCGTTAGTTTTCATGGTGGACTTGATAGCCCAACGCCAGTTGATGGAAAGAATATTACCGCCAGGGTACTTGCGCTTCATGGCGCTGACGATCCATTTGAAAAGCCCGAAGATCTAATCGCATTTGAAAATGAAATGCGAAATGCAAATGTCGACTGGCAACTTATTAAATATGGCGGAGCCGTTCATAGTTTTACAGAAAAGGCTGCCGGCAATGACAATTCAAAAGGTGCGGCATATAATGAGCGCGCCGATCGGCGCTCGATTCGGGATATGAAAGATTTTTTCACTGAGATTTTTTAATCGACCTCTTGTGTAAGGGGCCGCGCAAAAATAAGTATTACAACTTTTGCGCAGTGGATTTTGAATCAGATCAAGGAGGAACGGCTAGCCAGAGGCGCTAACCAGACGACGACCAACGAAGAGCTGATTTAAAAGACCTAGCAAAATTGTAACAATTATTTTTGCGCGAGCCCTAACTAGCGGCGAAGTAAAATGGTCGAATCCCATCTAGATTAGGGATTGAAGACAAGCAGTTTAGAGCCAGCGGCTACCGCTCTCGGTTTTTCAGTTTCGGTCCCCGTTAGGGGTGAGTCAGTTTGCCAGTCTCACTGACCCCGATCTCAGTTTTTTCTAGGTTTGACCAACTAAATAAATAAAAATTCCAGACTCTAAATACCTGTCACTGATCGATTTGCACTTGATCTAATTGGTACCTCAGGAGGATTTCTTGAAATGCTTGCCGCACCTACATTGGGTTGTGCCTTCTGAGCTCCCATTGAATTCGCGCTCACCGGATAACCAGCAGTTATAGTCTGCGAATTACTTTGAGCCGCAAAATTGTGATTTGCTGTTTGATTGCTTTTCTGAGGTGGCTGCCCATGCAAATTTTGCGTCGGCACTTGATTACTGTAATTGGGCTGGGATTGAAACAACTGTTGCGGTGCCATCTGCTGCTGTTGCGGTGCCATCTGCTGAGACATGCCCCAATTCATATTTTGATTTTGATAGTCTGGCATGATTTGATGACTTTGATCGAGCATTGCCAAATGAGCTTGTGCAATTGAGCGCAAATTCGCTTCAAATTGTATACGAGCCCTCTTCATTTCACCAACTTCTTGGTAAATGCGCTTCAACGAATCACGCGCATCTTTCACGATCATCTCAGCCTTTTGATTTGCATCATGCATAATGAGCTTTGCTTCACGTTCGGCGTCAACGCGAATCTGTTCGGCCATTCGAGTAGCCGTTGTGATGGTCGTCTTAAGCGTTTCATCGCGCTCACGATACTCTAATATATTAAGCTCTTTTTCTCTTAGAGTTTCTTTAAGTGAATTGCGTTCGCGAATGAGCTCTTCCATCTGGTCAGCCATTTCGCGCAAAAACTCAATCACCTCTTCGGAATCAAAGCCCATGAATTTTTTCGAAAAGTTCTTATGGGCAATATCTATTGGCGCGATTCTCATTATTCCTCCTGAAAATATTTTTTAAGGCTATCTGCTTCCTTTTTCGGATGCTTTGCGCGACTTCAAATATCAATAGAATTTTTTAGCAGCGCTCTACATCCGAAAAAGGAAACGGACAGCCTTTGGGTCTCCCCATCTTTAGGCTAACCGACTTTCTGCCAGCTTAGAAGAATTAAAATTTTCACAGAGAAGCTCATCTGGATTTCTAGACCAAGGGCCAGAGATCAGGCTAAACACACAGGGCTCGCTCCTTTGCTGTCGTATTTGACAAGGCATAAGTCAATCAACTAGCCGCCAATTTATGTATACTGACCCACCCATAGCTGGGACTGAAACAGAAAAACCACAAACCGCAGCGGCTGCCCCCAAGCTGCTTTTAAGCTAATCTACGTAACTAGACCAGCCAAAAGAAGATAGGCCTTATTGCTGTTCTGTCGTCCGAGCGATTTCTTGATCGCGTAAAACTGCCTTTTCAAAACTGTAGCGAATGGCTCGCTCGATTTCGAGCTCGCGCATCGATTGAAGTCCTGCAAATGTAACACCTTTTTTAGACACAACCTTCTCTTGTAAATCGACCAGAGAGATTTCAGGTGCCTTTTCTGCCATAAGCGCTGCTCCCAAAAAGGTCTGCACGACCATTTCACGAGCAAGCTTGGGCTCAAAATTATGTTCCTCAAGCCATTCTTGCCAATACTGCATGAGTTCAAGTACAAAGCCCGTTCCACTACCGCATGAAACCGTGAGTGCTTCGAAGGATTCCCCCTCTGGTACTGGCACTAAAAGTCCAAGCGGCTGAAAAATCTCAATCACCTGGGACTCATACGCTATTGCCTTCGGCCCCAAACAGTAACCAACCACAGCTTTGCGAATTGTCGATGGTGTATTTGGCATGACTCGAGCAATACCAGATACTTCAGGTAAAAGATTTTGTAGAGTTTTAAGAGAAAATCCAGCAGCCAATGAAATCACCAGATGAGCATTTGAAAAAGTAGACGCCATCGGCTCTAGCACCAGCGCTAGATCTTGCGGTTTGACAGCTAAAATAATCGTCTCACACTTTTCAACAAGCTCTTCGTTAGTTTTACAAACACTTATGCCGTAGAGCTCACTCACCTTAACAAGCTTGCCGGGCGATCGATTGGTTACAAAGATTTGGCTCGGCTGAAAGGTTTGACTTTCTATCAATGCTTTAACGATGGCCTGACCCAGATTTCCGATTCCTATGAAACCAATTTTCTTATTTTTGTTCACCTAATTTCCTTTCGCGACAATTCACGGACTCCAAAAATAGCGGTGCCAAGTCGAACATGAGTGGCGCCCTCGGCAATGGCCGCCGCAAAATCATGAGTCGTCCCCATTGATAAGATCTTAAAATCTGATTTTTGGCTATCACTTAATTTTTCTCTAGCCTCGAGCATGAGTTGGCTTAAAATTCGAAAGTAGGTACGCTGTTTTTCTACGTCGTCAAATAGAGGGGGCAGACACATCAAACCACAAACTCGAAGGTTTTTAAGCTCAAGAACTTTCTCTAACAACGGCTGTGCTTCACTCAAACTCGCACCAGATTTTGACTCCTCATCGCCAACATTTATTTGTAGTAAAATTTTTTGCAACAACTTTTTTTTCTGAGCTTCTGTTGAAATGACTTGGGCGAGTGAGAGTCGATCAACCGAGTGAATCAGCGTAAATTGACCAACTACTTTGTGCGCTTTATTGCTTTGCAAGGCCCCGATAAAGTGCCACCGCAGATCTATTGCTGAATTTTCAATTTCAGAAATTTTGCACAGTGCCTCTTGCACATAGTTTTCACCAAACTCAGTTTGTCCGGCTTTTACGGCATCCAAAATCTGCCAAGTTGGCTTAGTTTTAGAAACTGCAATTAAATTGCAGGAGTTCGGATCGCGTCCCGCCATTAGGCAGGCTGCAGATATTTCAGACTTAATTTTTTTAAGATTTTCGGCGATCGACATGCCAATTATTTTCTTTCAAAATTTTTTCTACGAGGCTAACTGAAAGTCCCATTACATTATCGATATTGCCTTCAATACGATCAATAAATCCGTCAGCTAGCGTTTGAATTCCATACGCACCAGCCTTGTCCAAACCGTCACGACTCGCGACATAACGCGAAATTTGCTCTTCTGAGAGTCTATTAAAATAAACAAAGGACTCCTCGTGCGCGACCACTTCGTGGCCCTCTTCCGGCGCCAAAAGGCAAATGGCCGTGATTACACTGTGCTTACGTCCAGAAAGTTTCTCTAAAAAGACCCTCGACTGCTCAAGGTCTTTAGGCTTGCCTAGGACTTCGCCATCAATTGCGACCAAGGTGTCTCCAGAAAGGACCAAATTGTTTTGCGACTTCGGGTACTTAACGGATTCGACTAAAGCATGGGCTTTTTGCCTGGCAAGATCCTCTATTTGCGCATGCAAGCTTAGGTTTTTGTTTGGAATTTCCGATATTTGAATAGAGTGAACTGAAAATAAAAATCCTGCTCTTTCGAGGAGCTCTCTTCTACGTGGAGACTCGGAAGCTAAAATGAATGTGTGCATATTCTCAGTTACACCACAGAAAGGCTATTTATGGGAAGTAATATCAAACTCTATCTTGGAATTCTGGTGTTTGGCTTTGCGGTCTATCGATTTCTCTCTGCCCTCTTTGCAAAAAATGAAGAGGCGAAATCTTTGCAATGGGCTTCGGCGAGTGCTCCGGCAAAATCCAAGTCAAACATCATTGAATTCTCAAGACAGTTGGCACATCAATTTACATTGTCACACGCGCTTAGAATTAAAAATCCAAAATACCGAAAGAAAATTGAACACCTTATTGTAACCGCGGGCCTATCCGCAGAATTGAACGTCGATGAATTTATTGCCTTGCAACTTCTTTGGGGTTTTATGTTTCCGGTCTTATGCTTAGTTTTAAATTTTTCACTTCAATTGGGTTATCCCTACTTCATTTTTCTTTTAATTATACCATTTGGCTTTAATGTACCGCGCTTTCATGCAAACGCTCAACGAACAGCCAGACAGCGCTCGGTGTTGAGAGATCTTCCATTTTTTGTCGACCTCATGTCTCTCGCCGCTGAAGCAGGTCTCGACTTGCAAGGCTCAATGAAAAAAATTGTTGAGAAGTCTAGCGAAGATAGCGTCTTGGCCGACGAGTTCAATCGCGTTCTCGAGGATATTGCAATTGGAAGCTCTCGTGTCGATGCCCTGAAAACATTTGCCAAACGAATTGACCTAAACGAAGTCAACTCTTTGGTGAATGTCATTGTTGACTCAGAAAGTACTGGAGCGAGTGTCGTAAAAGTTTTGAAGGAGCAATCCATCCAAATGCGACTCGAACGCTTTGTTCGTGCAGAAAAGGCTGGAGCCAAGGCTTCTCAAGCGATTTTGGTACCAATGATCATTTTCATTATGCCGGCCGTGTTCATTATGGTTTTTGCGCCAGTAGCTCTCAACATGATGTTCGGAAAGTAGTATGAAAAAGCTTTTGAATAGATCGAAATCAAATCAGCAAATCGCCGGCACACTGCGCTTTGCTGATACCTATTTTTCACGACTCAAAGGCCTCATGTTCGATCGTAATATGGCCCCGGATTCAGCCCTGCTGTTTGAAGATTGCCGATGCATCCAAACTTGTTTTATGAATTTTTCTATTGACACTATTTTTGTCGATAAAAATTTTATTGTGAAAAAAACATTTCAAAATATTAGGCCCTGGAGACTTTCGCAAATCGTCTGGAGTGCAAAGTCGGTAATTGAACTCCCCGCAGGAACTCTAAAGATTAAATCTGTCGACATAGGAGACGAACTTTATGTGGGCGATTAGAATTCTAAATGGAGCCCAATCAGGCCAGATTTACCCATTGAAAATGGGTAAAAACGCCATCGGTCGAGCGCCCCAATGTGAAATTAAAATTCAGGCGAATGGTGTGTCAAAAGAACATGCGCAAATATTTTTGACAGAAGATAAAATCATTCTGAGCGACCTCAATTCTAGAAATGGTACCTTTGTAAATGGCGTTAAGATTCAAAATCAGCGAGTCAATCTCGGAGATAAAATTGCATTAAAAGATGTTCTCTTTGATATTTTGAAGCTCCCCGATGTCGCGCTTATGTCGCAACATCAAAAATCCAATCGCCATAATGTATACGTTGGGAACGCCTTTGGCTCACCTCAGCCTCCCGCGCAAAATTGGAATTCAAGCCAGGCACCGCAAATGTCCAATAATTTGAATCCTTATATGGGTGCGAATGAATTTGCCCATCCAAACGGACAATTTGATCAAGATTCGCACTCTTCGCAAGAGCCAGAGATGCCACAAAATCATGGCAATTTTTTTCAGAATCTGAAGGTATTACTCGATAATTATTTTGAAACCGTCGCCATGCCAGGAATCTACTCATTTGCCCAGTCCCTCGAGTATCGTTGGGTAATCGGAGTTTTCATTGGTGTTTTTATACTTATGGTGACTGCACTTTCAACTATACCAATGACCCTGACAATCTCTCATACAATTGAGGCCGAAAGCATGCGTCGGGCGGTAACAATTGCCCGAGGTCTTGCGCAGATAAATCGACAGGCGGTGATCGATAATCTCGAAGTTTCAGTCAGTACGCGAAGTGCCGAAATCGAAGATGGTGTCTCTGTCGCGGCCATTATTTCTGGAAAAGACGGCCATGTCATTGCCCCAGCCAATTTAAGACAGCACGATAGCGAAAATCCATTTTTCAGAGAAGCGCGCCGAGAGGGCAAGGAGTTTCATAAATCCCTTGGTCGCTCACTGGTCGCGGCCAGCGCACCTATTATTTCTTACGATGCGCAACGGGGCGAGCAAACTCCTGTTGCCTATGCAATTATCATCTATGATTTATCTGCAGTCGGAGTGCGCACTGAACAAACTTTAAGTTTGTTCGTCGAAACATTCGCAATCGCGCTGTTCTTTGGTTTTTTGTTGTTCTTCGTATTGATGAAAATCATTGAGCATCCGCTCGCCAATCTCAACGAACAACTTGACACGGCTCTAAGAGAAGGGCGTGACGACGTCAGTACAAAGTATGACTTTCCAATTCTAAAGCATTTGGTAACAAATATAGGAAGCACCCTTACAAGACTTGGTAGCGCCGGCGGGGGCGACACACCCCAAGTAAATTTTCAACAACGCCACAATGAAGCCATTCATTTAGTAAGTCTTATCGACAATCCTGCAATTGCGATTTCTGCAATCGACTCGAAAATCATTTCATCTAATGATTCATTTGAAAAGCTCATCGGTTCGAATCTTGTGCTTGCCGGCCTTTTAATAACCGAGCTTTCAGATCCAGCCCTTAAGCAAAACATTATCCAGATGATCAACGAATTGAGAGGCCAACCAGAAGAGAAGGTTTTAGGTCAAATTCCTTTTGAGGGTATCGAGCATACTCTTTCTGGTCGCGCCATCTTTGCTTTGAATGAGCCTGTGTATTATATTATTTCAATTCATAAAAATCAAACTGAAGGGGGTCATTAACAAATGTCCTCTGCCGCTCTGAATTTACAGGCAAGTAAAGTAAGATTGACTCTTACCATTACAAATGGTCTCGACCGAGGCTCGTCGTTTCAAATTATACCGCCAAAGACAGTAATTGGCCGGGATACTGACTGTGACATTGTTTTGCAAGATATAAAGTGTAGCCGACAGCAAGTTGTAATACATGTACTTCATGATCGAATTTCAATCGAAGATTTAAGTTCAAAGAAAACAACTTTAGTGAATTCAGCGCAAATTACTAGGGTGGATCTGAAGCATGGCGACTCAATTGAAATTGGTGATACCATTTTAATTTTTCGCGCGGAGATCGTACAGAAATCGCAAGGAAATCAAGAGTTGCAGTTGGCCACCCCAGGTATTCCGATGACCAGAAATGCTTCGCGAGGTCCTGTTGCGAATGTCCAGGCGTTGCCTGGTAGGCCGCACTCCTCGAAACAACATAAAACGCAAAGCTCGAGCGGCGGCATCACCTTTTATTTAATCGCAGCTATCTTGCTGGGCGGGCTGGTATATTTATTGTCTAGTTCACATGGACCAAAAATTACTGAAGCCGCCACGCGCAATCAAGACAAGGTCGACGCTGAAATTAAGCGGGCAGAAGCGCAGTCAGCAAATGATGCTGCCGTTAAGAGACTCGACTCTCCAGATGCAAAAGCTCATTATGAGCAAGGTAATCGAAAACTCACCAACGGGAGTGAGAAATTTTCGAAAGCGGACTTCCAGGGCGCCATAAAAGATTATGATGATTCTATTGGACTCTTTGCAGAACACTTTGGCGTAAAAAGACATAGTAGCGCAGAAGAACGTACTAAGTATATTGAGGCAAATAAACACTACTTAGAAGGATTTCGCGACTATAGCCAGGGACAATTCTCAAGAGCCATTCGCTCCTTCGAAACAGCCCTTTCATTAGATCCAGCGCACAAGCTTGCCGGTCGATATCGAGAATATGCCTTTCGATCTCGCGAAGAATTCATTGCCCGCTCACTTGAGACTGGCAAACAATATCACGAGAGGCAAATGTACACCAGGTGTGCGGCTGCTCTTGAAAAAGTTCTCATAGAAGTAAAAAATGAAAGCGACCTCCGTTACAAAGAGGCCATTTCATTAAAACGTGTTTGCGAATCATACCTAAGAAAGGATGATTAGTCACCATGTTGAAACTTAAGGTGCGAAAACATGGCAGCGAATACAAAGAGCTCTCGCTAGAGGTGGGACGCGAATACGTTGCTGGGCGCGCCAATGATTGTGATATAGTTCTTGAAGATCTTCCCGGAATTTCTCGTCATCATTTCAAAATAAAATTTGTCGATGAGGTCTGGCAAGTTCAAGTACTTTCAAAATTTGGAAACCTTACCAAAGATGGTGAGCCCACAAACCAATTCGACATTCACTCCCAAGATTCATTTAAGATTTCGCCCTTTGATTTTATAGTACTTGACGAGATTGCTGAGGTTAATGAGGCCGAACAAGTGCCTTCGATTAATCCAGGTACTAAAAACAATGCCCTTGCCATAATTGAGACGAGCGAAGCGCCGCGAGTATTTGATGAAAACTTTCAAGGAGATAATGAGATCACCTCAGTTGGATCTTTTATTGGGATACCCTATTTGCGAATATCAGGACCTCATCAGAAACAAGATGAAGTCTTACGTCTCGAAGGTAAGTCCTGGATTGCCGGCAGGGATGAAAGTTGCTCGGTTATACTAAATGACGCCACCGCAAGCCGTAAGCAATTTCGCATTGATCTGAATGAAGAGGAATATTTCATCACCGATGTTGGAAGTTCAAATGGCACCTTAGTCAACGGCGCCAAAGTGGCAATGAAGACCCCACTCAAGAGTGGCGATATTATTTCGGTTCAATCACTGACAATACATTTCGAATTGAGAGACCCAGGCTTTAAAGAGAAAATTCAAGGTATATCTGAAAATTTTGTGAATTCGCCAGCTTTAATTATTGAAAAGGAACCCGCATATATTCACCCGAGCTTCATGCCAGAATCTTACTCTGGGGATGGCGGAGCCATCCCACTTCACTACCCACAACATCAGAATCCACGGCGACGACCACGTAAGAAAAACAATAACAAACTTTTCGTCTATGGCGCGATTGCGCTAGTTATCATTATCGGTCTATTCTTATTCTCTGATGGTCCAAAAAGAGGAGACAATTCAAACCATAGCGCAAGTGGTTCAAAATTTGATCGCCTTTCAATTGCACAAAAGCAACTCGTCGCCGACTCGTACAATCTTGCCAATAACTTTCTACTCCAAGGCAAGTACGCAAATGCTCAGGCTCAATTGATTAAGATATCTGATATTTTGGGCGAAGAGGCCTATCAGGAGTCTCGACGTTTAATGGCTCAATGCCAAACCGCACTAGACAACGAGGGCAAAATTGCTAAAATTGAAATTGATCGCAAACGCGCTGAGGAGGTCACTAAAAGATTGAGTGAAATTCTTTTTCGCTGCAACAAGATTTCTCAAACTGCAAACGCTGAGCAAGTTATTAATCAATGTTTAGAAGAAGCCATTAATTTAGATCCAGGCAACGAAGAAATCAATGTTCAAAAAGATCGGGTTCGCAAGCGACTTTCCGACGCCAGCGAACGCGCCAATCAAAAAGCAGATTATCGGGCGCGTGTAGAACGAGCGCGCGAAATGTATAATCATGCCCGCAGTCTTGAAAGTAAGGGCGAGCTACTACTGGCGATTGCTGCATACGAAAAATTGGCCGCGACGAGCCTTCCTGATCCCGAAGACCGAAAAAAAGAGGCTCAACGAAAGATCGCCTCGATCAGACAAAGCTTATCGCAAAAAGCCGAAGAATATATTCGCTCGGGCCAACGCTTTGCTGAACAGAATAATTTGAAAAGTGCACTCAGTGAACTAATCAAAGCTCAAAAAATTGATGCGAGTAACTCAAAAGTTAACTCTATGATTAAAAAATACCGGGGCGACCTAGACAATCAACTTCAAGACTTATATGGAGAGGCGACTATTTATGAGGGCAATTCCCGCCTCGAAAGGGCTCTCGAAATTTGGAAGAAAATTGTAGATCTTGACCGACCTGACGGTGAATATTACAGAAAATCAAAGAGTAAATTACATACTTATGGAAGTCGCTGATGAATTTTAAGTTTTCAAATCGGCCATATAGTGGGAGGCAATTTCGACCAACCCCAGAAGTTCATTTAGACGAAAAGACTCTCATTATCGCAACACCTTGGGGAAATCGAGATTCTGCCAAGAGAACTATCTCCAGAATTCTTGAATATTTTGTGCTTTGTAACGAAGACCACGAAGCCACGACTCCATTTCAAAGACTATCTTGCCTATCTATTGGAGCTAATAATTTACGTATCGCAATACTACTTGCAAATGAGAGCCTATTTCGCGAAGACAATCTTATCGAATATCAAAATGGCGTTGAGCTATTCGCAATGTCTTTGTCCGAAGGAGAATTAGTCTGGGCTCAAATCGGACAACCGCAAATCATGCTGGCGCGAAAATTACGACCCATTCTCACTCTCGCCGGTGCAATGGATTTATCATTTGATTTAAGTGAGGGCGAAGATCTCCTCCCCAGCTTACCAAATCAACTCCTCGGATTGGACTCAAGTTTAAATCTTACCATCAACAGCTTTAGGCCCCAAGAAACGGATCAATTGATTTTGCTCAGCCACTCGCAAGTACCTCGCGAAATCTATGAGCTAAATTCAAATGAATTTGAACTCGATGGGATCAGCCACAAGCTATCAAAATTGAGCCCTCATTTGGCCTTTTGGCTAGGACTCATTCAATTTTCAAGGGATTAGAAAAAGTATAAGCTTCTTAAAAAATGAGAAAATGCCGATAAGAAACTATGTCAAAAGCCCTTAAGTTAGAAAATGAATATAGCTACCTTACCATAACCAACCCCAAAGAAATGGGCCTCTGCTATGGTCCAATTCAACAATTTGGATTTAGTACCTCATTAGGGATTAATTTACTTGGCCAGGGCAATAAAATTTGCTCCTTCGACTGCCCTTATTGTGATCTTGGCAGGACAGTCATGCGACTCAATCGAGTTAAAAAAGATGGTCCCTATTCAGAGCTAGAAGGACTTGAACTTCAATTAGACAAAGAATTTGCCCACTTTTCGGAGCGAAAAATTCAAATCGATGCGATTCATATTTCTGGTAATGGTGAGCCCACTCTCTATCCATTTTTGAGTGAAGCAATCGATATACTTTTGAAGCTGAGAGGTAAGTATTTTTCTCAATCAAAACTACTACTTTTAACCAACGGCGCACATCTTGATCAGCGAAAAACACTGGACGCCGTAAACAAACTGGACGCCGTCGTTTTCAAGCTTGATGTCGGCAACGATCGCCTCCTTAAGGAGTTAAATGCACCATTAGTGAGATCGACGGTTTCTCATTTAATCTCGATCTCGCAGTCTATTAGAAATTTGAGCCTTCAAAGTTTTTTTGTTCAAGGAAGTCTTAACAATACCCTTTCAACTGACGTTGAGGACTGGATTGAAGTGATCGGTCTAATTAAACCACGACGAGTTTTTATTACCACGCTCAAACATACTCCAGCTAGCAATGGGCTCATTGCCTGTGATGAAGACACCCTTTACACAATAGCTTCTAAGCTTGAGCGCAAGACCGGCATTAAATCCGAAGTGGTTTAGCGATAATCAATTAATTTATTGGGCCCTTAAGAGTACTTAAAGAGAAAGCTCTGCAATTCTTCTATTAAGAACCTGACGAAACTTTCGGTTTTCTGGCAAAGCTAAAATCAAATCAGAAATTGACGGCTCCTTAGGAAAGGAGAGACTAACGTCCCAATTCATGCCAGTTAGAAAATTAAGTTCAGAAATTCTGTCCAATAGAATTTTATCAGTATGAAGCCTCAAGAAACTCTCCATCGCCCGTTGTCGAACCGAAAGCATTTGGGAATCGTCAAGCCAGGTTATCAAGTCAGAGAAGTCTTCTGAGCGACAATCTCTAATGTTTAGATTGGTCCTTCCACCTGAATAATCTTTAATTAAGTTTAGACACGGGTCGACCGGAATCTCCAATTTCTCCTTTAGATTTCGACCAGCAACAAACTTCCATATTGGATTCGAGGCCTTGACTCCAGATGAGCGGAGCTGCTTCCATCGATCAAGTCGCAAGTCCCAAATCGCCTTCCAGTTCAGTATCTGCATATCTAAAGGCTTTTTCTCTGATAATCCGGCCAAGCGAAGTAGCAATTCGTTACTCGGATGGGTCCCGCGCCAAAGCTCCTGGGCAATCTGAAATTTTGCCCGCTGTTCGCGTTTAAGAGGATCAAAACTTGCAAATTGATGTGAAATGAAAAAGTCTCGAATGTTTAAAAATGATTCTTTATGTAAAGCTGAGCTTCCAAGATTTACCAGCTCACCGCTATCTTCGCGAGTATCAAAAACCCTTAGAGATTTGTCATTAATGATCAGCAGATTATTTGCACGCGCTGAGTAGCGAATTTCACCAAGGTTTCGCCATTTTGCCCATGCCGACTCAGAAATAATAATACGCTTATTTCGATCCGCCGGAACTCGCTCCTTCAATAGATCCTTAAAAGAAATACTTTTAATAAATGGCTCACTTGGGACCTCTGGCTTTTCACCAAGCAAATCAAAAAGCGTAGTTCCGAGATCGACAAGACTCACCTCTGAATCAAAATTACCAACTGCTTTTTTATCTTCTCCTACTGGCTTAATAAAAAGACTTACATGAGTACCCTCACTATAGAGATTTAAAGCTCGAAGCTCTTCGTGCTCCTCCGAAGTATGACCATTCAAGCCGACAACAACAATATTTGTTAAATCCCAGATTTTTTTCTTCTTCATTTCTTGAAATAAATTACCAAGTGTTTCATCAAGATACTCAATTTGGCTTGAAAATGAGGCTTCGCGAACTTCGCCACGTGAATTCGTCGTGGTTACATCCTCGAATTGCAAATCTGCCAAATAAATTGATGAAAAATATGGATTTCTAGAACTCTCTAAGTCGAGCCAATTAAGAAAGACTTTGATACTTTCAGCCGCTGGACGATAGAATCTCTTCAGATTGGCTTGAATATTATCATCAAATATCTCAAAGCCTTGTCCGATTCCAGATTTTCGAAAAATTGGTGGACCACCTGAAAAAAAACTAGTTCGATAGTTTTTTGAAACAGCCACTTCGGCTGCCGTTCGAAACTTCGTACTTAGAAACTGGATTCCATTATGACGAAGGCCATGCTCGATTGGATATTTAGCTGAAAAAATAGAAGCAGCTGCGCTCATGCTCAAAGTAGATGGCGTATAGGCATGAGTAAAACGAACCGATTCATTACAAAGAATTTGAAATCCAGAAATTCCCTGCCAGGGATTATTTTTTGTATGCTCTATGGAATTATCACTACATGAAATATTATGAAATCCCAGTTGATCAACCAAAATGACAAGTACTGAGGCAGTGCGATTTCCATTGAGTGAGCAAGCTGCACTCATAAGCGCACATAGAAGCGCACATAGAAGCAAACAAGACCAAAGCCTAATATTTTTTAAAGTCATAACTTTAGTGCTCTCTTCAATCATACCTTGACCCTATCTTTACACTCTAGAGATAATCGAGTGAAGGCAAATCTTTTATGACGAGGAGAGTTCATGCTCACAGAGAAACTTTTTAGTATCGCACAAGGTGGGGCCGAAGTGATCTTGTGGATTATGTTAGCCTTGAGTGTTTTAAGCATTGCCACAATTCTTGAACGATTGTTCTCGCTGCGCCAAGTGGCTTCCGCCAGCAAAAAGATCAAGTTAAGACTGCGCGAAGTACTTCAATCCAATAATCTAGCTGAACTCGAAGACCTTAGTAAAGATCGTGACTCACTTGAGGCCCGTGGACTTTCTTACGGCCTCAGGCACGCTAAAGAAAATGGCGCTAGCGGACTTGCTGAAATATTTAATTCATTTGCACTCATTGAAAAACCTGCCCTCGAGCGTTCACTAAATTTTTTAGCTACCGTTGGCTCTAACGCACCATTTTTGGGTCTTCTCGGAACAGTTCTCGGAATCATGAAAGCTTTTAAAGATCTTTCAGCAAACGTAACGGCTGGTAACGAAGCCGTTATGCTTGGAATTGCTGAGGCTCTCATTTCAACAGCGATTGGTCTGGTCGTAGCCATCCCGGCGGTCATTGCATATAACTATTTTCAGAAACAAGTAAAGGGCCATATGCAAAGTTTAGAAAGCGTAAAAGAGCTTTGCATCGCCTATGCTAAAAACAAAGGGAAGGCATAAAAATGGCAGGCGCTCTTGGTGGCGGTGATGATGAGCCCATTTCAGCAATAAATGTTGTCCCTTTGGTTGACGTAATTCTTGTGGTCCTCATTATTTTTATGGTCACGGCACCTTTAGTTCTCAAGCCAAGTATTGATATTAATCTGCCGAAGGCCGCAAGTGGTGCAACTACTCCTACGACTCCCTTAAATATTACCATCGGACGCGACGGCTCGATTGCCTTCAATGGCAAGGCAACAACACTAGAGCAAGTGACCTCCTTTATTTCACAAGTAATAAAGAACAAGCCGGACACGGCAGCCATACTCGCCGCCGATAAAGCCGTGACACTTGAAAAGCTAACGGAAATTATCGACGTTATTAAATCCGCTGGCGTGAAAAAAGTGGCTTTCTCAATTGAGAAAAAATAGTTCGAAAGGGCCCCGGAGAACGTCAGTTCCAAGTGGCAAAATTGGAGTTCAAATATTCTTTAAAAAATTTTTGAATAAGCTCATTTCGATTTCTTTGCGATCGATTGGATAACCCAAAACTTCTTGCATAGAAATCATAGTTTCTGAAGTGAAGCCGCAAGGCTTCAATCCTTGAAAAGCCGCAGCGTCATGGTCGACATTGAGCGCCAGACCGTGAAAGCTAATCCATTTGCGAACTGCAATACCTATGGAAGCAATTTTTCTTGAGCCCACCCACACTCCGGTGGCTTCAATTTCAAGATCTCCCAATTTTTGTAAACTTCGACCACAGGCCTGAATTCCAAAATCACTTAAAGTTGCTATGATAGCCAATTCAATTTTTCTAAAAAATTTATGAAGATCTCGACCTCGCAAATTCAAATCGATAATGGGATATGCAATGAGTTGGCTTGGTCCATGATAGGTGGCACGACCGCCACGACTAATTTCAACAACCTCCCCCTGCCAAGAGAATAAATCACCAGGCAAAGTACCACGACCCAAAGTCACTATTGGCGGATGCGAACAAAATACTAAAGTTTCACGGGCCAGTTCGTGACTAACGAGTCCAACAAGTTCGACCTGCCTAATCAGGGACTCCTGATATTCAATTAGTCCCCAGTTTTGAAATGCCAGCATGCTCTCTGTGCTGGTTAGAGAAATGGTGCTTTCCACAAAAAAATTAAACCTGTGCCCGAGCATTCACCGCGTCTTTTTTAAGACCCAAGGGTTTTTGGATAATGTGAATGGCATGACCAAGACTTGCTTCAGCGGCTTCCATCATTGTTTCACCCAGAGTTGGATGCGGATGAATCGTCAACGCAAGATCTTCAAGCCGCGCACCCATTTCAATGGCCAGTGCAGCTTCCGAAATCAAATTGCTCGCCTCGGGCCCAACTATATGTACGCCAAGTACAATGTGGGTTTTACTATCAGCAATGATTTTGACAAAGCCTTCAGTTTCTATCATTGAAACGGCCTTGCCATTTGCTGCAAATGGAAATTTACCTATTTTCAAATCACTATAGCCCTTTGCTTTACATTCGTCTTCGGTCATTCCGGCTGAAGCAATTTCAGGATCCACAAAAATAACTGCAGGAACCGTCTTTGCGTCATAAGCTCTATTGTGACCGGCACAAATTTCTGCAACTAAAACTCCCTCGTGACTTGCTTTGTGAGCAAGCATTGGCTGTCCAGCGACGTCACCAATTGCAAAAATATTTGCGAAATTTGTCTTTCTCTGAGCATTTACTTTTACAAATCCACGCTCATCAAGCTGCAATCCAATTTGTTTAATGTTCATTTGGTCTGAGTTGGGTCGGCGTCCAACTGTCAGTAAAATTTTGTCTGCCTTTATTTTCTCTTCTTTGCCACCACGCTCGATAGTCAGCTCAACACTCTCGCCAATTTTCTTATATGATTTAGCTTTAGCCTCAAACATGACTTCGATACCGTTCTTCTTAAGTTTACGCGCCACAACTTGCACACAGTCTGGATCCGCAAGACCAACTAACAGTCCTTTGTTTGCCTCAACAACCGTGACCTTCGTGCCAAGTTTGGCCATGAACGAACCAATTTCAAGTCCAATATATCCGCCACCAATTACCACGACGTGCTTTGGTGATTCGCTTAATGCTAAAGCTCCTGTTGAAGACAAAACTGTTTTTTCATCTATATCAAAGCCTGGGATTTGAATGGGACGTGAACCATTCGCCAAGATAAAATACTTACTTTGAATGCTCTCGGTTGCCGTAGCTGTTTTCACATTTAATTCAGTTGAAGTTTTGAAGCTCGCTTCACCACGTAGAATGGTAACACTATTTCCCTTAAGGAGCTGCTCCACTCCGCCAGCCATACGGTCGCAAACGGATTGCTTCCAGGCGACTAGCTTCTTCATGTCCACTTTCACTTCGCCTTTAATAGTTATACCCATTTCTGGAGCATCCTGTTCAATTCGATGTAGAAAGTTCGCCGCTCCAATCATCGCCTTTGAGGGAATACAACCTACATTCAAGCAAACTCCGCCCAAGTATTCTCTTTCAATAATACAAGTACTCAAACCCAGTTGTGCCGCGCGAATTGCGGCCACGTAACCGCCAGGACCTGCTCCAATAACTGTCACATCAAATTTTTGCGCCATAAAAACCTCTCTACATCATATCGAGCATAAGAGCGCCCGGATTTTCAATTCGTTGAATAAATGCCTTCAGAAAATTTGCCGCGACCGCACCGTCAATTAACCGGTGATCAGCGGTAATCGTAAAATTCATCACCTTAATCACGTCGAGTTTGCCATCTTTTACAATTGGCTTCTCAGTGATTTTATACATTCCTAAAATAGCCACCTCTGGGTGATTAATAATTGGCGTAGCATAGGTTCCACCGATGCTGCCTATATTTGTAATCGTAATGGTCGCATGTTTCATTTCCTCAAGTGTCAGCTTACCATCGCGGGCTTTCTTAGAAAGCTCAAGAATTTCTCGACTGAGTTGAAGAATGCTTTTGTGGTCTGCTTCTTTAACGACTGGCACAAGTAGTCCCTTAGGAGTGTCTGCGGCAAAACCAAGGTTGAAATATTTTTTATACACAATCTCACTTGCAGCATCATCTATGCTCGCATTGAATTGAGGATATTCACGAATCGTTGCAATCATCGCTTTCATTACAAATGGTAAATAAGTTACCCGCACATTTTGCTTTTCAGCAATCACCTTTAGCTCTTCGCGCATTTTAAAAAGTGCTGTGACATTTGCCTCATCCATTAAAGTGAAATGAGGAATAATGTGTTTTGCCATTTGCAAGTTCTCTGCAATTTTCTTGCGGATCCCTCGGAGTGGTAGACGCTCTTCAAGCTGAGCTTGATTGCTAACGTAGGCAAGTCGAGGTGTCTGGGGCATCATCATTGGTGCGCCCGCTGAGGTCGCTCCTGAGCCTTTTGTACTCAAGACATCTTCACGAGTGACTCGCCCTGCGATTCCTGTTCCACGCATTGAATTTAAATCTACTTCCATTTCTCGAGCTAACCTTCGAGTCGCTGGTGTTGCCAAGATATTAAAATGTGTGGCCGGCGGATAAACGTCGACTCCATGGCCACCATTTGTTTGAGAGACTGCCGGTGTCGCAGATATGGCAGGCGCAGTTTTTTCCGGCGCCTGCTTTGCCGACATTATTGCCGCAGCAGGTGCTGCTGGTGTTTTCGAAGACGGCGTAGGAGACCCGGCTGCTGTTGCGCCATCCAAATCTAGAATAATCATTGTCACACCAACTTTTGCAACATCGCCTTCTTTCAATTTAAATTCCCTTACAATCCCCGCAACAGGGGTCGGAACTTCTACACTGGCTTTGTCAGTCATAATTTCAGCAATGGCCTGATCCGCAGAGACCTTATCTCCTATCTTAACTAGCCATTTAATCATTTCACCTTCGGCTACTCCCTCACCAAGTTCTGGAAGTTGAATTTCTTTAAGTGCCATATTTTCTCCTAGTTAAAATGCCTAAATTGAAATCTGAGTTTCTGCAAAATTATTTTCGAGTTTCTGAGTCTCGATCATACTCTTCATAAAAAATTCGCCTGCACGATAGGAACTTCGAACTAGGGGGCCACTTGCCACATATAAGAAGCCAAGCCCTTCGGCAATTTTTTGCCATTCGGTAAAGTCTTCTGGAGTTACATAGTTCTCAACCTTAAGATGTTTCTTGGTTGGCTGTAAATATTGTCCTAAAGTAACGATATCGCAACCGACTGCGCGCAAATCCTTCAAGGTCTGCAAAACTTCAGCGTGCTCTTCGCCGAGCCCCAGCATAATTGAAGATTTAGTATATTTACCTGAATCTATTTTTTTGACAAATGAAAGTAGATTCATAGTCTGTTGATAGGTCGCACGTGGATCCCGCACTCTTGGTGTCAAACGTTCAACGCTTTCGATATTGTGCGCAAACACATGTGGGCCTGCTTGGATCAGCAGCTCTATACACTCTTCATTTCCGCGAAAATCAGGAGTCAGAATTTCTACAATCAATTTCTTGTCATTTTCACGAATACTGCGAATGGTCCGAGCAAAATGACCAGCCCCTTGATCTGGCAAGTCATCGCGATTGACCGAAGTAATCACCACGTAATCAAGGCCCATTTGGGCAATCGCATAGCCGACTTTTTCGGGTTCTTCGTTGTCAATTTTGCCCTTAGGGTTGCCTGTTTTAACATTACAAAAACGGCAACCACGAGTACAGACCTCACCCATCAACATGAAGGTCGCCGTACCGCCAGCCCAACATTCTGCAATATTTGGACAACGTGCCTCTTGGCAAACTGTCGCAAGCTTAAGCTGGCCGAGCATATCTTTTATGCGCAGGTAATTCTCTCCAGCAGGCGCCTTTACTTTGAGCCAATTGGGCTTAGCATTTGGCCTATTATTGGGCTTAGTATTTGGCCTATTACTTGGCTTAGTATTTGGCTCAGTATTTGGCTCAGTAATCGACTCGCCAATTGATTCAGTAACTTTAGTTTCGCTATCCATAATATGGCGATCTTAGACTCTTTTTCATGCTTCGTCACCAGAGAAGTATTGGTAGTCCAGAAGACAAAAAAAGGGACCCAAAAGGCCCCTTAAATAAAATCTATTTTTTAGAAAAAACCGATATCGTTAGTTAGTCCTGGATTTACGAACCCTTTAATTGGCGTTCAATAATCTTTTTAAACTCTTCAAATGGATAAGCGCCCTTTAATGAAATTCCATTCACTAAATAACCTGGAGTCCCGCTGAATCCAAATTTTTCAAATTCTTTTTGGTCTTCTTCGATGCGCTTTTTCACTTCATCACTTTGTACATCTTTATCAGTTACCTTAAGACCCAACTTCTTAACTGCAGCTTTTAAAAAGGCTTCGCCTTTTTCTGTTAGATCCTGCTGGTGTTCAAATACATAATCATGAAAAACGTTCGCCTTATCGGGCTGTTTAATTGCAATGGCCTCATAGTATTGAGACGCAATCATTGCATTCGGGTGAATACGTACGATAGGGGCCTGTTTATAAACAATTCTAACCTTATCTGAGTACTCTTCCAAAACCCTCTTCATTGTCGCATGCCCACGCGTACAGTAAGGACATTGAAAGTCTGAATACTCTACGATTGTGACTTTCGCCGCTTTGTTTCCTTTCATGGCGCGGTTGTCGCCAATCACCGGCTTTTTCGGATTTTTGTATTCTTCTTCACGTGCCTTCAACTCATCTTCTTGAACCCTTTGCTCTTCAACTTGGCGAGCTTTTTGAGCTGCCTCATTAACAACTTTCATAAATTTATCTGGATTTTTCTCGATCACGCTGAACATAATGTCGGGATTATCCTCCATTACCTTTTTTAGTTGCGTAGCAGACGGGGCGCAGGCAGAGAGGGCCAATGCGATCAATGTAAATCCAAAAGACATACTAAACTTTTTCAAGTCATCCTCCGTGTTCAAAACATTTAATACTTAATAACTTCAGAAGAAGATACTGCCATACGACTAGTCCTCTGCCAAATAAAGAGCGTGTCTAACCCGTTGCATCTTGGCCGAGCAAGAAAGTTTTGCATTAAAGGAGGTGGGAAAGTCCAGTTCCGTTCGTCTTTGTTGCCCCTCCGATCGCTCGTTGCTAGTATTTTACTATGAGACAAAAAAGATTAATTCTGGCAGCCCTTATGTTTTTATTTACTAGCCACTGGGCAGAGGCCAGGCTTGAAATTACCGCTGCTGAATTACTGCTCAAAAATGCCGAGCAGTATAGCGCAATAGTTCGTAAAAAAATTAAGAAAGCCCAGGACATACAGGGCAAGCAAGAAGTTGAAGTTAACGAAAAAGGTGAAATTTTTGCCGAGCCAGAAGCGGTTTCTGCTCTGCGCGACGGAATGCGCATCGTGCTATCCCGTCCCGACCAAGATGGTGCCAGATCAAAATTATTTAACAAGCTTCGACAAGAGCTCAATGATTTGAACTCTCTCGATCAGGCCCTCACTGATATTGTGAGCGAAGCCTGCACCGGACTAAAGGGGCAAAATATAAATGTTAAGTTTGAGGAAACCTATCTTGTAATTCTCGACAATTTTTTGAGCGAAGTTAGACCCGAGGTTTCTACCAATGCAAACTTTAAGACTTTGGTCGAAAAAATTCGTGATTCTGAGCTTCGTACCTCAGACAAAATGAAGGGCCCCAACCGCAGCATCTCAATCAATGCAAATATTTCGAAATCGGCCGCAGAAATCTTACCGAAGTCTAAAAAATAGCTGGGCGCTGGCCCCGCCTTGATTTTCGACTCACTCATCAATTCAAAACAGCCGAAAGGTCCTTAACGGACTCATTAGACGTCCATTGGAATACAGTGATCAATTGGAGCAAATTCCACGGCGCCGTTTATATTCCAAGGGCCGCTTAAAGAGAAGCTTTGGAGATCTTGAATCTTGAATGAGTATACGCAAAAGAAAATTATTGGCTGGACGCTTGGGTTGGTCATTGCTCTGGGTGCCATTGAGAGCAAATTATTTCTAAGGCCACCTTCGACAGTCTTAAAGGCCATGGCAATGGCTCAAAAATCAAGGCTGCCCGCAGGCGCCAGTAATGTACCCTCAAGCAATCATGCAATTCTTGAAGTTGCTGATGAAGTTTTAAACTTCAAAATCAACTGTAAGCGCAAAATTTTTCAAATTGATGCCGGGGATGCAAGGCAATTACGTATCCACTACGAAGCCTGTGCAAATGATGATGACTACAGAATATCTAGCATCGTTAACGAAACCAACTCTTATCAAGCCACTATTTTTGAGCTAAATCATGAAAAACAAACCTCAGACTTCATTGCACTTAAGGAAGGGCCAAACCGTTTGAAAATTGTTTTAGCTAATTCAGAACATCAAACTAGCCAACAAGAATACATTTTCACTCGTACTATTGCAAAAACTCCAGCACACTAATACTCCGTCAAAAAGGGAGCTAAATGAAGCAAATTCATCTTGGGAATCAAGGTCTAAAGGTATCTCGCATCGGCTTAGGCTGCATGGGGATGTCTGATTTTTATTCGGGTCGAGACGACAAAGAGTCAATCGCAACTATTCATCGAGCCCTTGAGCTCGGAGTCAATTTTCTGGATACCTCAGATATATATGGGCCTCACACCAATGAAATTTTAATTGGCCAAGCCATTCGAACAAAAAGAAAAAACCTAGTCATTGCGACTAAATTTGGCGTTATGAGAGCGCCAGATGGCAAGTTTCAAGGCCTAAACGGCCGCCCTGACTATGTTAGAAAGTGCTGTGATGAATCACTCAAGCGTTTGCGGGTCGACCATATAGATCTCTACTATCAGCATCGTGTCGACACTAGTGTGCCAATAGAAGAGACCGTCGGTGCCATGAGCGATCTTGTACACGCGGGTAAAGTTTTATATTTAGGCCTATCCGAGGCGGCTCCATTGACCATTCGAAAGGCGCACAAAACCTTTCCTCTCTCCGTATTACAAACAGAATATTCGCTTTGGACTAGAGATGTAGAGACTGAAATATTGAATGTTGTCCGTGAACTCGACATCGGCTTTGTATCTTATAGCCCTCTAGGGAGAGGCTTTCTAACTGGTCAGTACCGATCGCCGAATGATTTGCCCGAAGACGACGCGAGAAGAAATCATCCCCGCTTTCAAGGTGAAAATTTTGAAAAGAATTTACTGCTCGTAAAACACATTGAAGCACTGGCCGAAGCGAAAGAGGTGACCCCTGCGCAGCTAGCACTAGCCTGGGTACTGGCTCAAGGTGAAGACATTGTTCCGATCCCTGGAACTAAAACAACTTCTCGCTTAGAAGAGAATGCCGCCTCGGTTGAAATTGAGTTGACTCTGCGCGAGCTCCAACAAATTGATGAGTTGCTGCCGAGCGGATTCGCCCATGGCGATCGTTACCAAGATATGAGCACGGTAAACAAGTAAACAAACGGCCTGTCTGTTACTGAGTTAAAATAAGAGTGTCAAACCTGATAAATAAAGAGTTTCTCGCACTGAGCTTGTTGACTCCCCGGTGCAGGATGAAGCGGTAAAGCTCGTGACCAAAGATTTGCTCAATCTTTTAGTTACGATTCCAGCTATTTTTTGGTCAATAGCGAGGTATCGCGCCTCGAATCCAATTGATGGACTTTGCGTTCGCGTCACTGAAACTAGTTTCTCATTAGTACCAAGAGTAATTTTAGTGTCAAACCACGGCGCCCTAGCTCTTAGATCAATTAAATTTGCCGCGAGCGAATATTTCGCATCAAATTTCACTTGATCAACCTCCACTTTTACCTGGCTCAAACGTTCCTTAGCCTCGTAAACGGGTCGCATCGCGGGATCACTCTTCAAATAGTTATCAGTATGATATTCAACTAACCTTGCCATCATATAATTTCCGAAATCGCGCTTTTGGTCAGCCACCTGGGCTGGAGTCCCTTGCAATGTATAGAGATCATCGTAATAGGTTTGTTTATTAGGTGAATTATAAACGCGCTCTGGCTCGGTCCTGCCAAATTTATCTTCGTAACGATCCTTAAATTCTTTTGATATTTCAGAATTAAAAATCTTTTCTTTGAGTGGAATGGAAGTCGCGCTAGGTTTGCCGATAAAGGCGATTTCAACGCCCTCATCATCGATTTCATTTTTTACACTAGAAAGATAACCTGGGTGCTGATCGTAGTTTCTGTCAAAGCTAGCTGCCATTACTTTGGGTACGGCCAACATTAAAAAAACCAAAAGTTGGCAACTCAACCTTGCTCGGCGAACTTGCGTTTTGAGGTTTAAATGCGACATAAGCTCTCCCAATAGAATAGCTTGCAAATATCAAGCACAGGAGCTCAAATTCCTCTCGATTTTTGGAGCTTTAGCGGGTGAAATTCTGCATGACTGTCCTGCCCATTGGGCGCACTTGCAACACGGGCCTGGACAAAAGCATTTTAATTAGTTATTCCAGATATTTGGGCTGTATAAAGGCTGGCATCAAAAGTGCCATTTTTAGGTCCTGATTATTGGCAATGGCGCCATCGCCAAAGCCGTGATTAGATTGTCTCAACAAGGTAGAAGGACAACAAGGTAGAAGGACAACAAGATGATTGAAAATAAGTTGTTTGAAGAACAGCGCCAAACTTTACAGTTTCATTCAATGCATTTAAAGGGCAGAGAAGACCTTCATTTACCAAGAAAAATTTGGCATATTTGTGGCGTCTCGTTAATGGCACTGATTTATGCTTATTTTGGAAAACAGACTTCTCTGCACATTTTGCTGCCTCTTATTTCAATTATTTTACCGCTTGATCTGCTCCGCCAAAGATCTCGGCGCCTCAATGCCATAGTTTTTAAAACCTTCGGCTGGTGCATGAGAAAAAATGAGTTCGATGCCTTGTCCGGGACAACCTATCTATTTGCCGGTGGGCTGATTTTGCTTTTTTTCTCGCCTCACATTGTAATTTTAAGCCTATTGTTTCTCGCCTTTGCTGATCCGCTCGCCAGTTATTTTGGAATTCGCTTTGGTCGAGATCGAATCGTCCGTCAAAAAACTTTGCAAGGCACTGGCGCAGCATTCATTGTTTGTTGTATAATTTCGGCAATATATTACTACCAAAACAACATTATGATTGAGCGCCTCTTTATCGTGAGTCCACTCTCAGGAGTGATTGGTGCCCTTAGCGAGCTTGTTCCGATCGGAAAACTCGATGATAATTTTACATTTCCAGTTCTTTGTGCTTTATTCCTGTCGGTTTTATTCTATCTCTTTGGTGGATTTGGCATTTAAATTTAAGTCATCTTTTGAGGCATATTATGGTAAGTGAAAAAAGAATTGAAGCTGTACGGGCGAGTACCAGGCGCATCAGACAACGGGTTAGTATGCATATTTACGTCTTACCTAACCTACTCACAACCGGAAATATGTTCTTTGGATTTGTCGCCATTGTGTTATCCATTCAGCAAGATTTTACCCACGCCGCCTACGCGATCGTCGGCGCTGCGGTTTTTGACTTGCTCGATGGGCGGGTAGCACGAATCACCCATTCGACGAGCCAATTCGGAGCCGAATATGATTCGCTCTGTGATCTCGTGAGCTTTGGTGTCGCGCCGGGTATTTTACTTTATCTTTGGGCTCTTCAACCCTTTGGCCGCATCGGCTGGCTCGCTAGCTTTCTCTTTGCATGTTGTGGCGCTTTAAGACTGGCTCGTTTCAATGTACAAGCCAACGTCATTGAAAAAAATTACTTTCAAGGGCTTCCCATTCCCATGGCTGGTGGAATTGTAGCCAGTTCAGTCCTTGCATTTACCGAACTCGATATCGAGGCAAGCCGCTCATATTATCTACTTGCAATGACAATTTTGCTCGCCTTTGTAATGGTCAGTAATTTTCGTTATAGAAGTTTTAAAGATATTGATTTAAAGGGACGCAAACCCTTTTGGTATCTTGTGATTGGTGTTGCCTTGGTTTTTATCATTGCAACTAAACCTGAAGTTATGCTCTTTTTACTTTTTATGAGCTATGCCGTAATGGGAGCTGTCTTTGGAGTTCTTAAAATTGGTAAACACCCTCATCCCAAGCCAATAAGTTCAAGTATCGAGGATGACTTGCACGAAGAAATAGCAGATGAACACTTAGACGGTGAAATCTCTAATAGCGGTATACGAACGGACGAGGAGCACGATTGAGTACGCAAGCAGAAAGAATAGTAAATACGCAAATAAAAAGAATAAATGTTGGTGTTGTTGGCGCCACCGGCGTCGTTGGTGAAACCTTCATCGCACTTTTACAAGAACGTAAATTCCCATTTGGCGATTTGAAGTTGTTTGCCAGTGATGCGTCACTCGGAATGACTCGAACGCTCAACGCCATAGAATATCCTATCAACGTACTGCAAGACTCTTGTTTTCAAGGGCTCGATATTGTTTTTTTCTCGGCCGGAGAAGAAATTAGTAAGAAATGGGCTCCTATTGCGGTCGCAAATGGCGCCTATGCAGTTGATAATTCTTCAGCTTTTCGAATGGATGAGGCTTTTGATCTCGTCGTGCCTGAGGTGAATGGCGATCTACTTCTGAAAAACGCAGCAAAACCGACAATCATTGTAAATCCAAATTGTTCGACCATTCAGTTGGTGGTAGCGCTGGCTCCACTGCAAAAAAAATACGGCATTGAGTCCGTAAGAGTCGCCAGTTACCAATCGGTTAGTGGGGCTGGCCGAGATGGCATGAGCGAGCTGGTAGAAAATACGAGTCATGAGTTGACACGTCTTAGAGATGATAGCTCAAATTCAGGTTCAATTTCAGCGACGGCTAAAATTTTTCCGAAAAATATTGCCTTCAATTCAATTCCGCAGATTGGCGATTTTGATGACAGTGGCTTTTGTGGCGAAGAGCGAAAAATAATTTTTGAAAGCAAAAAAATTCTAAGGCAAATGGAATTGAGAATTTCTGCATTTACTGTGCGCGTACCGACCCTAAATTCGCATGCAGAGGCTGTTTGGGTCACGCTTAAGAAAAAGGACCTGAGCCAACATGAAATTGAACTATGTCTTGCTGAAGCTGCGGGTATTGAAGTTTTGTCTCTCAATAGCCCAGAAAAATATCCGACACCGAGTTTCGCCTCCGGAAAAGACGCGGTCTATATAGGGCGAATTCATTCGGAGTTTGAGTCGCGAGACACTTGGATGATGTGGGTTGTCGCCGACAATTTACGAAAAGGTGCTGCTCTCAACGGCATTCAAATAGCAGAACAGCTTTTTGGTCTCTAATCCGGATATTTTTAACGCGAGCTCAATGAGAGAAAAGCTGCAAATGCGAAGGAAGCCTTTGAAAAGACGAAGCAAAATTCAAAATGTCGCGGAGTCGTATCTCCGGCGCTACGGCGAATGCAACATTTCGAATTCTGCTGAAGTATTTTCAAAGGATAACAAGCAGTTGCGCTTTTCTCTCAATGAACTCGCGTTTTGACATCTGGACGGGAAGGTGCTCCAATTTAAGATATGAGATCCCGTCTAAAAAGTATTGCATCATCACTAATTTTTGTCCTCGTCATTCTCTGTAACCATTCAGTTTTGGCAGCCATTCAAATTTTGGCTCCCACCGGGGTATCTAAACATTCTGGCTTTACTGCGGCAACTACGGCGCCCACGCCGACGACTCCAGGAGCACCTCCCGCTCCACCCGCTACTGTTGGAACCTATATTATTTACGGCGGTGCCGCCGGTGACTCTGGCCAATGTTCAACAAATGGCGTGACCAATGGCACCTGCGATACCTGTAAGTACGCCAATATTCCCGATGGCACCACGGGAGACGCGGCCTTAGTTGCCTGCAATGAAGCTCAAGTTCTACCTGGGACACTGATCACCTTTCAATTTTACTCTAATACCGCATCTGGCATAGGTCTACTCACCGACGCCACTGGCGTCACACCCTTTCCGGCAAATTTAATTTCTTCTAATTCAGCTTCAACAAAGGTAACGGCAAATACCTTGGTGAAATTGACCCTCACCTGGGATCAGTTGGTTCAAGCCCTTGGCGGAACTTCGCAATTTGCCACTTTTCCGAATGCCACCTTGGATGGATTTAGCATCACCATGCGCCTCGGAATTTCTGTCACCGGGAACAGCCTCGGCGTCGCAACATCAACACCAACTGCTGGCACTGGTTCAGACGACTACATTAGTATCAGTATTGTATTTCAACAGAAATTTAGAAATGCTTTGCCCTCATATCAAAGTTTAAATGATGGCTGCGATGGCTCCACGAATAAGCCACTTTGTTATTTTGATGTGAGTTCTGGCGATTCTAGTGCCAGACTTGAAGTGGTTGACTCGGCTGCTGGCTTTCCGGCTTTTAGTAATACAACTTTTCAGGCGATTCGTTTGTATTATGAGAGAGGTGGATTTGCGACTATCAACCCTAAAACTTCATTTGAACATTATAAACGTATTGTTGTATCTGTCCCGACAACGGCTGGAGCTGCCGGTGGCATTAATTTCGATACACGCCTAATCAGTGATCTCACCAATACTTATAAATATTATTTTAAAATGGCCGCTGAAGATCAAGCCGGCAACGTCGGCTTCTGGACGCAAGCCTCTCAAGACTCAGCTAATTGTCGAGCCCCCAAGCCAGGACAAAAAGCTTACGGAATAAAAAATCAAGCGGGCATAGCTGATGATCAAACCTGCCACATCGTAAAACCAGATGAAATAAGTGCAATTCTAGCTGAAAATCTCAATTGCTTTATCGCGACAGCTGCCTATGGCTCGTCGATGGCCACAGAAGTGCAAACATTTCGCAACTTCAGAGATCTCTTTTTACTTAAAAAAGCCTGGGGCCGATCGTTCGTCGAGCTTTACTACCGCTATTCACCAAAAATTGCCGGATTTATTGCACGCCATGAGAGCCTTAGGACGGCAACGCGATTTGCTTTGTGGCCAGTACTTGGTTTCGCTTCGCTGTCAGTCAAAATGGGTGCCCTCAACGCCTCATTACTTTTTGTCAGCCTAATCATACTAGCTCTGTTGTTTTTGAAAATTATTTTGGCGAAAAGATCTTTGGCGGCTGCGACACCTAGAAAAAGGCGTCAGCGGTGAATTTTAAAAATCTCCTCTGTCTGCTTAATATTTTTTGCTTTTCAAGCATCAGTCTAGCACAAAATATTGCGCAATCTGTGGCCCAGAATGAAGCCTCTGAAAATGTAGATGCCGAACATATGGCAAAAGACAATCAGACCACTCCAGAGGTTGAAATGAAGCCCGAAGAGGAAGCTCCACCGGCAGAAGCTCCTTATCCAAATGCCAAAACAGAAGAGAGCTTGCCGACGCCCACCATAGAACCTAAAGCAAAATTAACACCTAAGACGAACTCAGGACCTATGACAAACTTAGCGCCGAAGGTTCCCTTTACACCTAAGGCCACTCTGCTACCGATCAAGCAAAAAGCCCCCAAACTTTTAGGCAAACCTAAGGCAGCTCGCACCACAGGAAACCAAATCCCATTAAATATTGATCGACCGAAATCAATTGATGACGACGGTAATTATATTTACGAAAGAAGCAAAGCCACTGATGAAGTGGACGTAAGTAAACAAGCAACTACTCCTCTACAGTACGGCAAAGAAGGCCCCCTTAAAATCACCCCGCCACTCGAAGTGAAAAAAAATGGGGATTTTTTCTATGGTTATGAAAAAAGTCCGCACAATTACTCGGCCTCAATCAAGTTTGGCTTGTATCCTGCGCCAAATTTAGAAAATCAAAAAAGTGGCACTACCTTTAAACAGCTTTATACCGATAAGTATGTCGGCTGCTTTTTATTTGACTACGAAAAGCAATTTCATCGAAGTTTTGGCGACCTAGGTATTCGCATTGGCACCGGAGTATTCTTTGCCAATGGTTCTGGACGTTTTGTTAACCAGGCCGATCCCGAACGTGATCCAGCGACGGTTCCGGATGTGAGCTTTAACTTTGTCATGTTACCAAATACGATCGTCGCACTTTACCATATGAGATATTCAGAGAGCCAAATACTGACCCCTTATTTTGGTGGCGGTGCCGGATACTTTGTTTTTAGCGAAATTCGTGATGACAATCGAACTCCCAAATTTGCCGGCGCTGCTGTCGGCGTTGGTGTCGGCGGCATCAATATCATGGTCGACGGCCTAGATGCCAACTCTGCCCGCCAGCTGGAGGCTAATTATGGCGTCAACCATGCTTCAGTGAGTCTTGAATTCACGCAAATTCTTGGCGTACATCCACAATATAATTTTACTGGCTCGGTCCTCAATGCCGGATTCAATTTAGAATTTTAATTCAAAGTTTTAACGGAATAAAAATTCGTACCGGTGGCACAGTTTCGTCCGCCGCTATTGATACCAAAAGCGTAAAGACCAGCGCTATTTTTAAATGCCGTTGCGTGATTCGAAAATGCAAGGACCCTCCGAAACAAACAAATTCGTTCTCAAAATAAAGGCAAAAAGCCGAGCTCCAACTTACTTAAGATAGCAAATTTTAAACCAGCTTAAATGTCTTACGAACTCAGCGGGTGCTCAAAATCATAAAGCCAATTGATCCTTTAAAATCAAAACAGGACATGGACAGCGCTGTTTAAAAATCTTTTTGCTTATGACCTCCATAAATAAAAACCCGGGTAAAAACATTTTCGTCTTGTTCTCAATGTTGGTTCACTTCTTGTAATGAAATACAGGTACTTTGGAGAAACACCTCATGCCGTTTCTGTTCTTGTGGATATAGTTAAAACATCAATTGATGAAGATGGTAATAGAAAGTTGCCAGAAGCTTTTTGGATGTTTGGTTTACCAGGGACAGGTAAAGACACATTGGTTGAGGCCTTTATTAGAAACATTTATGCTTTGAAATATAATCTCCCAGAGGTTGATATTAGTGGAATTAGTAGTTCTGCAAGACAGTGCGAGGCGCTATTTGGATTGTAAAGAATGACTAGTTAGTTGTGAGGTGGGCCTCTTATAAGTAGTTTTTAATAATTTACTTCTCGCACTACCCATCGAATTCTGCTAATAACTTCAGCATGCTTGAAGCCGATCTCGAAGTTGATTCTGAAATGGTTCCAGAACTCGCCACCTGTGGCGCACCGGCCGTCGAAGTTGCCGCCCATACACCTTTTCGCCAAGCGGCACCCGGTATGTTTCGCACCAAACTCATAGTTTCTTATGACGGAGCCGATTTCTGCGGCTGGCAACGCCAGACTCGGCATAAATCAGTTCAGGGGACCCTTGAAGCTGCCTTGAGCAAAATTTATAGCCGCCCGATTACGGTTTTAGGAGCAAGCCGCACCGATAGTGGCGTCCACGCCACAGGTCAGGTCGCTCATTTCGATGCTCCGAGAGATCCCAGCCTATTTGATCTGCGCTATGCATTGATACGCCTAACTCCTCCTACTATTGTGGTTCGGGATGTCTTCGAAGCCCCCCCTCACTTTCATTCAATCGCCAATTCGATCAAAAAAACCTATCGCTATATGGTGCTGAATCGGGTCACACCGAGTGCTTTGAGGTTTCGCCATACCCATTGGGTACGCTTTCCGCTAAATATCGATTTTTTGAATGAAGCTTCGCAATTTCTGATAGGTCGCAAAGATTTCAAGAGCTTTCAGACCTCCGGGGGCGATGTTAAGACCACAACTCGCGAAATTTACCGCGCCGAATGGGTGCAAAAGGATCACGATACCCTCGAATTCATTATTCAGGGCAATGGCTTTTTGAAACAAATGGTCAGAAATATCGTCGGAACCCTCTTGGATATGAACCTCAATGGTGATCGGCCCGAGAAATTGAAGGAAATCATCGGCTACCTTGATAGACGCAAAGCGGGAGCTACGGCTCCCCCTCAAGGATTGTATCTTTCTCAGGTTTATTATCCATCAGAACTTGACAGGAAGTGCCGTAAACTCTAGAAAGGTGTACTTGTTTAAACGCTAAAGTTGACCCTAAGTTGTCCCTAAGTTGAAAGAAAGACGGAGATCTGTAATGAAAACCTGGAATGCAAAAGAAAACGAAGTTGAGCGCAAATGGTGGATCGTTGATGCGACCGGCCTCACTCTCGGTAGAATGGCCAGCGAGATCGCGCAAGTCATTCGTGGAAAAAACAAAGCTGAATTTACCCCCCATATGGACACTGGTGATTTCGTAGTTGTAATCAACTCTGAAAAAATTGAAATGGGTGGCAAGAAGTGGACAGAGAAAAAATACTACAGCCATTCTCGTTGGTTTGGTTCTTTAAAGTCCCGCTCTGCAGAAGAAGTTCGTGGCGCTGATCCAGCTTTCATAATCGAGCAAGCCGTTCAAGGCATGCTGCCAAAAAATAAATTAGCTCGTCATTTGTTATTGAAACTCAAAGCGTACAAAGGTGCTGCTCATCCTCATGCAGCTCAAAAGCCTGTTCCTTTGGTTCTCAAAGCAAAAAACGTTCGTGCAAAATAAGTAAGGGAGATATTTAATCATGGCCGCTACAAAATTCTTTTATGCAACTGGCAGACGAAAAACAAGCACCGCTCGTATTTTCTTAAAACCAGGTTCTGGAAAAATCATGATCAACGGGAAGACTCCTGAGAAATACCTCAGCAAAGGAACTTCTCGCATGGTCATCAATCAACCTTTTTTGACGACTTCAAATCAAAGTAAGTTTGATGTTTTCATTACTGTTACAGGCGGCGGTGAGACTGGCCAATCTGGCGCAATTCGCCACGGTATTTCACGCGCACTTGTTTCTTTCGATGAAACTCTACGACCAGTTTTAAAAGCCGCTGGCTTCTTAACTCGTGATCCAAGAATGGTCGAGCGTAAAAAATACGGTAAACCAGGCGCACGTAAGAGCTTCCAGTTCTCTAAACGATAGTCTTTTTGTTGTCTTTGGCCAATTGAATTGGCCAACTGAATTGGCCAATTCAGTTGGCCAAAGGGAAAATTCAACAAATTTAAAAAAAGCGAAGCTAGTAGCCTCGCTTTTTTATTTTTGGCTTATTAAGTGAACTTGAAAAATTCATCCAGAGAATATTTTAAGAAATATAAATATTATTCGTCTAGGACGTAATTTTGCGGATCCACTGGAACGTTGTTCACGCGAACTTCGTAGTGGACGTGGGGTCCAGTTGAGCGGCCAGTTGAACCTACGGCTGCAACTATGTCATGACGGTGAATCTTCTGGCCCACTTCTACAAAAATTTGCGAAGTGTGACCAAAACGAGTGACGACTCCATAGCCGTGATCAATTGACACTAGCTTGCCGTATCCAGCATCAAAGCCCGCAAAACTCACAACGCCATCAGCCGGCGCAAAAATTGGCGAACCGGGAGAAGCCGCAATATCAAGACCTTGATGCATCATTGGACGACCGGTAAAAGGAGAAATGCGGTAACCAAACTTCGAAGTAAACCATCCACGAGTCGGACGAATACTTGGGGTTGCTGATATTAGACTTTGTTGCTCCGCCAATGATTGCCATAGCTCTAAGATACTTTGTTGACGTGAGATTGTTTCATTAACAGCCTGATCGATACGCACCGCAAGTGAAGCATAGTCCCGCTGACCTTCAACAGAAAGCTCGCCCTGATTATCGTCAGTTGGAGTTCTCTCGAAGAAGACGCTATCTTTCATGGCATTTGTTGGCATTATAGAAGAAGGCTCGCGTAGTTCTCCCCCTTCAGCGCTGACATTTCCAACACGGGGCATTGGCCCTATCGCAAGTTTTAAACTTCGATCTTCTTGCTCGACATTGGTAATCATTTTGAGCTTCGTGACAAAACCTTTAACTCGCTCAAGCCCGCTCTCAAGAGCATTCAACTTACCTTCAACAACTTGAAACTGCTGTTTCAAAATTAAGTTTTCAGCGCGCAAACGTTTATTTTCAATTGATTGAGTTAGAAGGCCGAGATAATCAACGCTACAAGCGGCAATTAAGACGACTGAAACAATAAAAAAACTCAGTGCAGCCTTCAGCCAAGCTGCTGAGACCACCCATTTTTTGGTCGATCCTTTGGTATTCGTTACCATCAAGAAAGTGATATTTTTATTTTCCAAATTTGCTCCAATATTCAATAAACTTCACTGACTATCTTTTCGGCTAAATTTTCGAATCTATTAAGTTAATTTTAAACATTTGTCTCAAATTGGGTCAATCTTCAGTTCAAGATCTAGGATTTATTGGGGGCGTGCGTAAAGAACTAGGACAGTGATATTGTCATCTCCGCCATTGTTCCTAGCGACACGAATACATTCGTCGACAATCTTTTCTGGACTAAACTTTTGGCAAATTTCAGCAATTTTTTCATCCTCGACCAGGCCCGAAAGTCCATCCGAACAGAGAATAATTAGGTCACCAGGCTCAACCACTCGCTCCAAAATATCGCACATCACATCACGTTCAAAACCGACACTACGAGTAATCACATTTTTCTGAAGAAAATTTTCGGCGTCTTCTTCTGAAATAAGCCCAAATTTAATGTGTTCATTGAGGAGTGAGTGATCTTCGGTCAGCTGCCAAATTTGACCAGACCTATAAAGATAGGCTCTTGAGTCACCAACATTTGCTATAAATAGTGTCTTATCGGAAAGATAGGCAGCAACTAATGTCGTCCCCATTCCAGCCAACTCGGCAGACTCAGCGCGAGATTTATCAAAAATTCGATTGCTTGCATTCTTATAGGCCTCTGAAAGCAATACTCTAGGCTGAACTTTACGTGTTCCATTTTTTTGCGCTTCAACACATTGTAGAAGAGTTTGAACTGCCATCGAAGAAGCGACTTCGCCGCCTCGATGCCCACCCATTCCGTCAGCGACGGCAAAAACCCCAAACTCTTTATTTAATAAGAATGAATCCTCGTTGCTTTCTCGTTTTAAGCCAACATCGGTTTCACACCATGCTTCGATGATCATTGATTGATTTTATTATCGATCCTGTCGACGTCCAAGAACTATTTCACTTTTTGTGCACAATATTGATTTTTTTGTCCTTTAGACCAAGGGCTAAATTTTTAGCTGGCCCTTAGGACTATACTCAACTCCAGGCCTCATTGACCCGATAGTAAATGCAGATATATGTTTAAAAAACACCGCCTTAAAATTGCAGTCGCCCTCTCACTCCTTATCCACTTTTTAAGCATCGGAATGATTTCTTTTCGCCAGCAAATCCCAATAGACAAACACAACTATGTCGATATTCAGATGATTGAAAGCCAGTTGAAAAAAACTATACCGCCAAACAAAACTTTAGGGCAAATTGTCGAACAGAGTGAAAAACCGATCAATGATGAACTGCCTGACGACGCTAAATTTCTAAGTAAAAATAATCAACGCATTGAAAAGCAAACCAAAGCTGAAAACTCAGGAAAATTTAAAAATACTTCTGGCTTCGCAAAACCTTCTGAGGAATTTGCCCAGAATCCTGCCAGTCAAAATCCACCAGCAGCTGAAAAGCCCATACAGAAAAAACTGGCAAAAACCGCCAACCAAAAACTTTTGACAGTGAAATTTGGCGAGTTGGCGCTGCCAAAATTATCAGATCTAAAGCCAGAGTTTAAGCCAGATCCGAACGCTTTTGTGGGTAGCGAACCGAAGGGCTCTGACGCAAGTGCCACAGACGATCACATCAAGGATATTCAAATGGGAGTGCAAACTCTACTCAGCACTCGTGAGTTCATCTACTATACTTATTACAATCGGATCAAAGCCAGACTCCGCCAATATTGGGAGCCAAAGATCAAAGAAAAGGTCAGCAATATATTGCGGCAGGGTCGAACTATTGCTTCGACTTCAGAAAAAATAACCAAAATCGTTATCATTTTGAATGAGTCGGGAACGCTTGAAAAAATTCAGGTCATTGGCCCAAGTGGAATGACTGACCTCGATGACGCTGCCGTCGAGGCTTTTCGAGCAGCTGCACCATTCCCTAATCCACCTAAAGGAATTATTGAAGAGGATGGTAAAATCCGTATTAGATGGGATTTTATCTTAGAGGCATTAGGCGAACTCGATATTGATGTTAAAAGTGTCTAAAACACGATTTGTCATAAGAATATCCTAATAGCTTTACCCTCACGAGCACCTCTGATAGTCATGGAAGCCGAAAATCAAAATTCGCATATGCACCAGGAGTAATTGGCTTGAAAAAGAATACTAAAAAAGAAACTTTAGACGCAATATGTTCGCGAGTTCATTACCTTACAACTCAAATGATCAATCAGGCCAATCACCGTGCCGATAAACAAAAGGGCGATCCGAAAGTTGGCGGTCATCCCGCGGCTTGCGCGAGCGCACTCCACATTATGGGCGCACTTCATCTAGTAGTGAAGTCTGGCTTTGATTATATTGCCAACAAACCTCATGCGGCACCTGTTGATCACTCCTACAACTACGTACTCGATTTATTTTTAAAATCTGATCTATCGAAACTATCTTTAGAGGAATGCAACCAGGCCATGCTCGGCTTGCGCGCTTTTTCTAAATCTGGGGAGCCGGTTTTTCAATCCTATCATTCGGCTTATGATTGCGATCACCATGGCTATTTGCCTTCGGGAACCGTGGGCATCCCACCGGTCAACGCCGGTTACTTAGCTCATGCTTATACTTTTTGTCGCGAGCATAATTTTGAAGTTCCAAATGCTCACTTTTGGTCCATCCTAGGGGATTCTGAGTTTCGCGAAGGCTCGGTTTTTGAGTGCACTCCCGAATTTGCCGAGAGAGAAATTGGGAACCTAACTTGGATTGTTGATTACAATCGCCAAAGTCTCGATGGTCATCGCCTTACAAATAAAAACATCATGAATGGCACAGATGATCGGCGTATCGAGCGAACCATGCTGGCCAATGGCTGGGATGTCATTCAGTTACAGCATGGTAAAAAACGAGAAGCTCTCTTTGCAAAACCTGGCGGCGAAGTTTTTAAGAAATTTTTAGGTGAGGATTTACAAGATTATGAATTGCAAGCGCTGCTCATGCTTGAAAGTCCAGAGCAATTGAAAAAATTTGTCATTCAAGAAAATCCGCAAATTAAGAAATTTGTTGAAGGCACTGATTCCCAAGTATTTTTTGATGCCCTTCATGATTTTGGCGGACACGACATATTGGCATTGATTGAGGCCATGGAGAAAAGCAAAGAAAACAAGAGAAAACCTACGCTAATCATAGCTCATACTCTTAAAGGCTGGGGCTTGCGTTCGGCTGCCTCTCCTGGAAATCACTCGTCCCTTCCGGATCCAGATGAAATTCTCGAGCTGCAAAATAAACAAGGTCTCAAAGAAGAAGTATTGTTTGCGCGCTTTGATGCGAAATCTGCAGAGGCGAAATTCTGTGCTGAACGTGGCGCTGAACTTTTGAATGACATCAAGGCGGAGGCAGCACTGCGTGAAAAAAATCGCGCCTATTTTGATAAACGCTTTACTGAATTTGGTGAGCTCCCGACTTCGCTTGGAATCAATTTGAAAATGGCGAGCTATCCTCATACGCAGTGGATGCTTGGTCAGTGCACTGCCAAGCTCACCCGCATTGCCAATACCAATGAAGCGGTAAAGGCACTGCCAGCCGATGAAAAACCGTGGAAGCTACCTGGTGAGCTGATGGTTTCTATGGCTCCCGATGTTGGCACGAGCACCAATTTGAATCCAGCAATGGATGGTAAGATATTTGGCGCCTTCACGGTCCAAGATTATGAAACTGATTTTGGCGTCAGAGATAAAAAACTCCCCGATTTGATCCCAGGAGAAGATGCGTCAGATCGATTCATCCGCTTTGAAATCGCAGAAGGAAATGTAACCTCTTGTGTTGGCTCATATGGACAAATAAGACGTATGTTGGGTATCCCTATTCTACCGCTAATGACGGTATATGACTTTTTTGTAAAACGAGCACATGACCAGTTTTTTTATAATCTCTATTGGCAATCAAGTTTTATTCTAATTGGAACACCCTCTGGAGTAACGCTTTCTCCCGAAGGTGCACAACATGGTTGGAAGTCTGATTTTCAAATCCCAAATCAAATTACTTGGGAACCTTTGTTTTGCATTGAACTTGAATGGATTTTGGCCGATGCCGTCAAGCGCCATATCGGATACGACAATGAAGGTCGCACTGGAGTTTTTATTCGCGGCGTTACCCGCGGCATGGAGCAAAAACTTCTCAGCACTTCTTTGAAGAAACAAAAGCGCTTTAAAATCGGGGTAGCTGCTGACACGCTATTGTGCACAAAAACTCATCCTGTGCAGGGCGCGATCGATGAATCTAGTCTTGAAAATTTGTCGGAAGTTGAGATGTTTGAACAAATCAGAAAAGAAGTATTGGCCGGAGGCTACTATTTGATCGATTACCGTTCTTATGCGAGCTACGAGCCAGGTGACAATGTAGTCAATCTTATTTCGATGGGTTCAGTCAGCACTGAGGCCGTGCGCGCTTCTGAAATTTTATTAGAGCGAGGCATTTACGCGAATGTCATTGTGGTTACTAGTCCTGACCTACTAGTCGGCAATTTAGCCGCAAGCTCAAACTATGAATACCTAAAAAATTATTTAGGGGTTGATGGATCTTTGTATTTAAATCCCATTCCAAATGGCGGCTCGATCAGCGCCGAGATTATGACACTTGCGGGAAGACGGGTGCCGATCGTCAGTGTTCACGATGGGGAGCCCGGCCTTCTTGACAACTTAGGTTCGATCGTCGGCGTACGACACGAATGTTTGGCCGTTCGTAAGCATTCAAAATGTGGCAGACCAGAAGAAATCTTTCGCTATCATCATTTGGATGCCGACTCAATTGTTGAGGCCACCGGTAAAGTTTTATCAGAAACTGCTCTGGAGCAAATTAAATTGGGCACCAATGTTTTACGTGAAGTGGCGGGTTTAACTCAGACCCCGGCTTCACAAAAGTGGAAAGACTTGTGGCCGCAAGCTCCGCCGGGCACCTCAGGTCATGCTCGCGATGATCACTAAGGGTCTGTCAAATAATTTGATGGGCTCTAAGCTGCCCCACGAAGGCGAATGGAATCTTGCCACTAATAAAAAATATGCAGAGACCATAATATTCGTTCATCATTTTGGCGGTTCGAAGCGGACATTGCTTCGTCATGCTCGCCTGTTGAACGAATTGGGTTATGACTGCGTCCGCTTCAATCTGAAGTATAATATGACTGAGACCCCTCAAAAGATTTCGTTAAGTGGAGATTTCAAGCTCGGTCTACGTCGAATTTGGGCCGATCAAACTCAAGATATACTCAACCTAGTCCCTGGCGCAAAAATTGTTTTTAGCTTTTCAATGCCAGGAGCCGCTGCCATTGAAGCGATTAGCCGACGAGGCGCGCATGAAATCAAAGGGCTTATTTGTGACAGCGGCCCATTTCTGCAAATCGTTGAGGCGACCTGGCGACTTTATAAAATAGCCTACCGAATTGAAAATAGACTCTTAAGAGGCGTTTATACCGCATTTTCATTTTCCATGTGGGGCTTTGGATTTAAGTCCGAAATGAAGAGCTATTTCGCAAATTTTCCCCAGGGCTTTCGCATTCTTTCAATTCGAGGTGGCAAGGACAAGCTGGTTCCTAGCCCTGCCATTAATGATTTTTTTACTCTAGCAAGAGCTTGTGATGTCGAGGTATTAAAAATACCTGAAGCCGATCATTTAGAAGGGCTTAAGAAATTTTCTAAAATATATATCGCAAGCGTGAAGATGTTCTTAGAAAAACTATAGCTCGTTCCCTCAAAAATAAACCTCATACTCAAGTCGTGCATTGGCGACACGATGCTCGGTTCGATCATTCAATGCAAAGCCAAGGCCCATGCTTAATTTCAATTTATCGGCAAGTTTCACATCGAAAGCAGGCATCAATAGAGCATCTTGATCTGTCAGGCCCTGAACTAAATCGAGGTGAGGCTTGAAAGTCTCACTATAACGATAAACTAGACTGGTCGATAATCCATAGACCACTTGCCAAACTTTAAGGGTCGCATTTGGATCTTTTTCATTTAACTGGTGCTCAAATTCAATAAGCGGATTTAAAATAATGGTCCAGCGTGAAAAATCTTTTTCTATTATTGGTTTAAACTCAAAAGCTAGATCTTTTTCATCTCTATTCTTTGGTAGTGCAATCTCAAAATAAGCCCCAATGTCTACTGGTAGCTCTCCCTTTTCAAAAAAGTGCGTGCGGGCATGAGCACGAAAAGCCGAGTACTCGAATTTCTCATCTGCGGGCCTGTCATAATCAAGATAGGCGGTAACTTCCCAGCGGTCCGTGATGCCATATTGGAGCTCAAAACTAGAGCGTAGATGCCGACTTAAATTGCCCTGTTGTTTATCACTGCTAACCGATGTGCTGGCCTCTATTTCCAGTTCACGGGGAGCGGTGGTTTGATAGCCATAAACTTCAAGCTCTTTATATTCAATAGCCTGCGCTCGTGCCATTGCTAGAGATGAAATAAAAATAATAGTCGCGATTTTTTTCACTTTAGTATCCTTTTAAAAGCTTTTAGGGGCTTTTTTATTAATATAAAAATAAGCAGCCAGTACCCAAAGTAAAATAGCACTTCGGTAAGTGTTGGCCTTGGATTGTAACCACAAATGGCTTTAACGACTTTGACTAAGATGCCTTCTGACTCTAAGCATTTTGAAATATCCCAGACTGGTTCAATCAATCCAGAAAGCATATTTTCGGCAACCAGCCTGCCGATTGCACTTGCCCCCAAGCCTGCCGCCGAAAGAAGTAAAATTGCGCTGGTCACATTGAAAAAAATTTGCGTTTTTAGGTGTTTTAGACCCTTCGAGATAAAATAAAACATAAATGCCGCTAAAATTAGTCCAAAGCTAACACTCAATACCATTGCCGCCAAAGTCGCACTTTTCTCAAGACCCAAGCCATAAACATAGATAACAGCTTCTGATCCTTCGCGGCCCACGGCTAGTGCGGCAAGCAGGGCGATGCCGATATAATTTGGACGCTCTAGGGCCTTTTGGAGATCTAATTCAAATTCTTTTTTGAGCGACTTAGCATGCTTTCTCATCCAAAAAACCATTTGGGTCATTAGCAGACAGCTCAAAAGTAAAATGGCGACCTGAAAATAAACTTGGGCTTCACCAACAAACCAGGTGTCGGCGCCTATTATTAAAGATGCAATTACAAAGCTTAAGAAAGTGCCGGCAACAACTCCGCGCCACATAAAAGGCAGCGCCGTTGAATTTGTCTTGCTTAAAAATGAGTATAGAATCGAGACAATTAGAATGGCCTCAAGTGCTTCTCGCCAAACTACAAAGACCGTTTGCCATAAAATATATTGATTCATATTTTTCTACTCAATGACCTTTAAACCTATGACCTTTAAACCTATGACCTTTAAACCCATGACCTTTAAACCCATGATTTCAAACCCATGATTTCAAACCAGGGCTTTCAACTCACTCTTTACTGAACAATGATTAATCCGTGTGCGGTATCTTTGTGAAAATCACCAAAAAACTTATATTCACCCTTAGCTAGTGGGCCGATGAATAGCTTGATTGTTTGACCGGGTGACACTACTTTTTCACGATTTAAATCTACGCTTTCAAATTCTTCAGTTGATACCCCGGTATTCTGTACTTCAAGTTGTACCTTTTCTCCGGCCGGAATTTGAATACTGCTCGGACTAAATATTCCATCCTTCACATTAATATGAAAAACCTTAAGCTCTCCCGCCATCGAAATATTCGCAAATGCAAGAATGAGTACTAAGCTTTTCATATATTTTTACCTCTTTGGACTTGAGAATCACTCTCATATAGCCGGCAAATTCAAGTGAAGTCAAATTTGGCCCTTTATATTTGCCGCACTGAAAATGGATCAAAAACTAAGTGAATGCTAGTTGATACCAACAGACTTACGTCTAGGAAATCAAAATTCTTTTATCGCAATGCTGAGGCCTTCGCTGGTTGGCAATAAGATCGAGGTGTATTTATTTGCATCGCTGAGTAATAGATTAAAGCGCCTCATTCCCTCGAGCTGTTTTTTAGAAGCCCGCTCTACCTCAACTCCCGCAACTTCACCCCAAAGCAGTGTGTTATCCGCAATGATCAATCCCCCACGTCGAAGATTATGCTCCGCCCATTCAAGAGCCATGACGTAACCTGATTTGTTATGATCAATAAATATCATATCAAAAGGAGCCTTAGCAGAAAGCTCTGCAAGTTTATCTTCCATTTCACCCACTATTAGGCTGACCTGTTCGCTCACCTGCGCTTCTTCAAAACTAATTCTTGCTTGCTCGGCGGCCCTGATATCTCGTTCGATGGTAAAAATATGAGCATCTTTCGTAAGGGCTCGAGTCATTTGAATTGTCGAGTATCCAAAAAGTGTTCCACATTCGACAATTTTTTTTGGTTGGTACAGTCGAATGAGAATCTTGATTAATTGCGCCTCAATCAAGCCAACGTTTATGCCCAATCGCCCATGAGATTCAAGCCTAGAGAGCAATGAACTCAAGCCGATATTTTGCGGCTCATAAAGCTTATTTATATAATCAAGCGTAGCATCTGGGGTCTTTAAGCGCATTTTTAGAGTTCATCACATCCGGCTGGGGTTTGACAATTTTAAACGAGCCAAATAGAAATCAAGGATGTATCCTTACGTTGTATCTTTACCTTGTATCCTTACGTTGTATCTTGGGCAATTGCACATCTAGAAAATTGGGAGAACCTCATGTTAAAACTACTTTTCGGCCTACTCACACTTAGTTTTGTTTTAGCCGCATGTACAAAAAAAACTGACGAAAACGACAATGGAATTTACATTCCGGTTCGGGCGGCGGTTAAAGGATTCGACCCGGTTCACTCAAGCGATATCTATTCTGGTACCGTAATAGCGCAAGTCTATGAGGGACTCCTCAGATATCACTACTTAAAACGTCCATATGAAGTCATTCCTTCACTTGCCGATGGCATGCCTAGCATTTCAGACAAGGGCCTTACTTATACTTTTAAAATTCGTAAAGGTATAAAGTTTCATGATGATCCGGCTTTTTCTGGTGGCAAGGGTCGCGATCTTGTGGCGCAAGACTTCATTTACTCGTTTAGAAGACTGGCAGACCCATCAACCCTAAATGATGGTTTCTGGATTCTAGACGGCAAAATTAAAGGACTCAATGAATGGGTCGCTCTGCTCAAAGAAAAAAAGGCAGACTACTCAACTGCCATTGAAGGCTTGCAGGCTCCAGATGATTATACACTCATCATCAAGCTCAATCAGCCCTATTACCAACTTCTTTACGTTCTCACCTTGCCATACACTTATGCTGTACCAAAAGAAGCCATTGAAAAGTATGGCAAGGAATTTTTAAATCATCCGGTAGGAACAGGACCCTTTATGTTCGATTCTTGGGTGCGAAATTCTAAAATTACCTTGAAGCGCTTTCCAGGTTATCATCAAGAAACTTATCCTACAGAGGGTGCTGCTGGAGATAAAGAGGCCGGATTACTTGAAGATGCGGGTAAGCCAATTCCCTTTGCCGATAAAGTTGTTTTTGTTGAAATGCCTGAGGATGCTCCGCGCTGGCAAAATTTTATGAAGGGCAATTTTGATTTCGGCGAGCTCCCATCTGACAATTATGACGCCATGATTCTCGACAAAAAAGTCAGACCCGAAAACACCGCCAAAGGAATGAAACTTAGTATTACCTCTGGCGATGATTACACATATGTTTCAATGAATATGAAGGACCCAATATTAGGAAAAAATAGAGATCTGCGACGTGCAATGAGCTTGGCGCATAACTCGTTGGGCGTTGCTAACAAATTTCAAAATGGCCATGCCATTCCGGCCCATGGCCCAATTCCACCTGATGTCCCGGGTTATGACGCAAATTTTGTAAACCCTTATCAGAAACTAGATCTGGAACAGGCAAAAAAACTTTTAGCCAAAGCTGGATATCCGGAGGGCAAGGGACTTCCGGAGCTGACTTTTGAATCCATTTCAGATTCAAAAAACCGCCAACAGGCCGAATATTTTCAACAGAATATGGCGGCCATTGGAATTAAAGTCGTCATCAGTTCAAATACTTGGCCACAATTTCAAGATAAAATCAAAAATATGAAGGCTCAAATATTTGGAATTTCTTGGACCGCTGATTATCCGGATGGCCAAGATTTCTTGCAACTCTTCTACTCGAAGAACATTAGTCCTGGTCCAAATGATTCAAATTTTTCGCATCCTGAATTTGATAAGCTATACGAAAAATCTTTGCTATTGCCACCGGGTAGTGAGCGCGATCAACTTTATCATAAAATGCGCGACATCGTAGTAGACGAAACTCCGCAGATTCTCGAGTTACATCGTCAATACTACAATATTCAGCATGGTTGGCTCAATAACTTCAAATTTTCTTATATGATTCTCGATTATGCTAAATACATGAAGGTCGATGCAAAAAAACGTGCGGAACTCAAAGCTAAATTGTAGCTAATTTGTAAACAGCTAAACTGTAAAGAGGCCAAAGATTTTTATTTATAGTCTGAGACGAACACTTTATATGATTCCGATTCTGTTCGGGATCACCCTGCTGACATTTTGTTTGTTTAATGTCTTTGGTGGCGACCCTGCGCTCAGGTTCGCCGGCCGCCATGCCACACCTGAACTCATTCAAAGCTTGCGTTCAGAACTTGGCATCAATCGCTCACTTCCCGAACAGTATTTATTTTTCGTCAAACAAATTGCAACTTTTGACTACGGTCGAAGTTGGGCCACCAAGCAAACCATCGCTACAATGATTAGCGACGGCATCGGCGCATCATTGTGTTTGACCATACCCGTTGAAATTTTTTCTATTTTGTTCTGTATTGCACTCGCACTACTCGCCGTCTTCTATCGAGCTAGGTTTTTTGATAAGGCGACTATGTTGGTTTGTCTTGGGCTTTTAAGTATTAGCTCGTTAGTTTATATTATCGTTCTTCAGTATACGCTTGCCTATAAATTCGGGATTTTTCCGATCTCTGGTTGGGATCCTGACTGGATTGGTCGTTGGCAATATCTTCTTTTGCCCTGGCTGATTTTGTTTATCTTAAATTTGGGACCAAGTATTTTGATATACCGAAGTGTGATCACCGATGAACTCTTTCAAGACTATGTACGAACCGCACGCGCAAAGGGCGTAAGTCAGTACCGTGTTTTCACTCAGCATATTTTGAAAAATGCACTTATCCCAATTATTACGGTTATTGTAATTGAGCTTCCCTTTATCATTACTGGTACTTTTTTAGTCGAGCACTTTTTTAGTATTCCTGGCCTGGGTGGATTGCTCATTAAGGCTTTTCAAGACTCAGATTTTCCGGTCATTAAGGCAATGACGGTGATCGTTTCTGTTCTTTACATGCTTTTGACCCTGCTGGCTGACATACTTTATGCGGCTGTTGACCCGCGAATAAAGTTGAGTTGACTATGATTTCAGAAATGACCTCGACCGCCCTAACCTCACAACCTGAGACCTTAAAATCGCGAAATTCTTTGTGGTGGGATGCCTATCTTAGACTGCGTCGGGATAAAGTCGCCGTCATCAGCTTTTATATCATTGTGTTTTATTGCCTACTTGCCCTTGCCGCAAAGCTGGGACTGATTTTTCCAAATTTTGCACTGCCTAATCAAGGTGCTGCTCACGGTGCTGCGAGTTTTTTTCACCCCTTTGGATTTGATTTGTTTGGACGAGATATTCTTGCCCGCGCGGTTCACGGAATTGCAACGGCCATGAGTGTCGGTGTTGTCTCAAGTGCGATCTCTCTTCTCATCGGTATGATTCTTGGTGCACTCGCTGGTTATTTCGGTGGTAAAACCGATGCGATGATTACTTGGCTTTATACAACAGTGGATTCTGTTCCCTATATTTTGTTAGTCCCTTCACTTTCTTTTGTTTTGGGAAGAGGCCTGACCACGGTCTTCATCGCCGTCGGCCTTACCTCTTGGGTGACTTTATGCCGACTGGTTAGAGCTGAATTTTTGAAACATAAAGAGAAAGAATATGTTGTTGCGGCTTGCGCTCTGGGTGCGAGCCATAATCGACGCATCTTCATACATATCCTTCCGAATGTAACCCACATTGCTTTCGTTCAATTTGGTCTAGGATTTGTCTCGGCTATTAAATTTGAGGTGATTCTGAGCTATATTGGTCTTGGTGTTGAGCCAAGTGTGCCCTCTTGGGGAGTCATGCTTGAGGATGCCGCCCTTGAACTGGCTCGGCCATTTTTTGGAAATTTATTTGCCGGTACTATTTTTATGTTTGGTCTGATTCTGTCATTTAATTTGTTTAATGATGCTCTCAGAGAAGCTCTGGATCCGAAACTAAAAAACCGATAGCGCGAGGTAGACGAAGTGTCCTTACTTGAAGTAAAAAATTTGAAAACTCAGTTTCGTACCGATGATGGCACTTTTCTGGCCGTGGATGACATTTCATTTACTCTAGAAAAGGGCAAGACCCTTGGTATTGTAGGTGAAAGCGGCTGCGGAAAATCGGTCACCTCCCTTTCAATCATGCGTTTGATTCCAACTCCTCCGGGAAATATCGTTGGCGGTGAAATTCTTTTTAATGGCAAAGATTTACTTAAACTTTCAGAAGAAGAGATGCGCAAAATAAGAGGCAATGACATTGCCATGATCTTTCAAGAGCCAATGACTTCATTGAATCCAGTCTTTACTTGTGGATATCAAATTGCCGAGGCCATTGCACTTCACCAAAAGGGCCTGAATTCAAAGCAAGTTCGAGAAAAAACCATTGATATGCTTAAGCTTGTTGGAATTCCTGAACCCGATAAACGGGTCGATGAGTATCCACATCAACTTTCGGGCGGAATGCGCCAAAGAGTTATGATTGCCATGGCACTTTCTTGCAATCCAAGTTTATTGATTGCCGATGAGCCCACCACTGCACTCGACGTTACGATCCAGGCGCAAATCTTAGAGCTCATTCGAAAGCTCCAGCGTGAGTTCAATGCCTCGATGATTCTCATTACGCACGATCTCGGTGTGGTTGCAGAGACTTGTGACTTTGTTGCCGTCATGTATGCCGGAAGAATTGTTGAGTATGGTTCTGCCGAAGATATTTTTTACCGACCAAGACACCGCTATACAAAGGGTCTTTTGGATTCTATCCCGCATTTTGAAACCGGCCATCGACGTGAGCGCTTGCAAACCATTAAAGGACTTGTCCCCAATCTTTTGAACATTCCAAAGGGCTGTAGATTTAATGATCGCTGTGACTTCGCACAAGAGGATTGCAAATCGAGAGATCCCGAAATTAAAGCGGTAGATGGAATACATTTAGTCGCCTGCTTTCATCCAGTTCCGGCAACTGCTGATAAGAAACAATAAGGTGTAAATTTATGGAAAAAGCTTTTTTAAAGGTTGAAAATCTAACCAAGAATTTTCCGATCAAGGGTGGTTTTTTCTCTCGTGAAGTTGCCAGCGTGAAAGCCGTTCAGGGTGTGGATCTTGAGATCAAAAAAGGTGAAACCCTTGGCTTAGTCGGAGAAAGCGGTTGCGGAAAATCAACTCTTGGTCGTTGCATTATACGCCTAATCGAGTCGTCTTCTGGCAAAATTTTTCTTGAGGGGCAAGATATCACCACATTGAAAGGTGAAGAGCTCCGGGCGCTGCGCCGAAAAATGCAAATTATTTTTCAAGATCCGTATGCAAGCTTGAATCCACGCATGACGGTGGGCTCAATTATTGGCGAGCCACTCATCATTCACAATCTATTTAACTCTAAGGGTGATCGGCAAAACCGCGTTAAAGAACTTTTACAAATTGTAGGATTGCGACCAGAACACATCAACCGCTATCCACATGAGTTTTCGGGCGGCCAACGTCAACGCATTGGTATCGCCCGAGCACTTGCCGTCGAACCACAGTTTATAGTTTGTGATGAACCTGTCTCAGCTCTTGATGTTTCAATTCAAGCACAGGTGATCAATTTGCTGATGGATCTACAGCAAAAATTTGGCCTCACCTATTTGTTTATTGCACATGATTTGAAGGTGGTTGAGCATATTTCAAATCGAGTCGCGGTTATGTACCTCGGAAAGGTAGTTGAATTAGCTGATGCCGAAGAACTCTATAGGCATCCACAGCATCCATATACTAAAGCCCTATTGTCAGCTATTCCAGTTCCAGATCCACACAAAAAAGATCAGCGCATTATTTTAGTAGGAGATGTACCCAGCCCAATTAATCCGCCGCCCGGCTGCCATTTTCATCCAAGATGTCCATCTGCAATTTCGGATTGCCGCGTGACTCGTCCTGTTTTGCGAGAAACTCGCTCGGCACATGAGACTTCTTGTTTATTGGTTCCAGCCTTAACAGACTCTAGCCCGGATATTTCATCAGTTTCGTCGTGAAATCGCTGATTCGCAGACTGGCCTGGCGCTTGAGAGAACTTTGAGTGAGGCAACCTCAAAGCAGGTTGTCGCAATGAAAAGGTCTCGAAAACGCCAGGAGCGAAGCGCCCAGAATAGCGAAGCGGCGAGGGCAACAGAAATCTGATGAAATATCCGGGCTAGCAAGAAAAGAAGAATTTCAACGCAGAGAGATCAATGTCGCAGACTTCGCCAAAGCTTTGGCGCACCCAGCAAGGGTAGCGATTTTAAAAAGTCTCGCAGAAAAAGGAGAATGTATTTGCGGTGACCTTGTTGTCGATCTCCCATTAGCTCAATCGACAGTAAGCCAGCATCTGAAGGCTCTAAAGGAGATCGGTCTGGTCAAGGGCACTATTGATGGACCGAGATCTCGCTACTGTATCGACTGGAAGGTCTTCGACCATTATCAGCGCTATTTAGTGGAATGGTCGGAAAAAATGATGAAACTTCGGCAGGATAGCTGCTGTTAGATATTCTTCTTGAAAATAAACGACAATAGATTGTGCTTCACCATGTGCTCCGTCACCTTGGAGGGGCTTTGGATAAAGTGCGAAAGCAAGAGTACGCGCGCGTAACCGGCAACAAACGAAAGTTTATTAAAGGACAGAAGTATGTCTTGCTATCAAATCGCGAGAACCTGTCCTCTGATGGCCGGAAGTCTTTGAAGCTGCTGCTGGCAGCGAATCACAGACTAAACACGGCATACGTGCTGAAAGAATCGTTCTCGCAGCTATGGGATTACGAATCGGAAGCATGGGCACGAAAGTTCTTCGACAACTGGTGTGAGTCGCTCAAATGGCAAAGGCTGGTGCCCTATGAAAAGTTCGCCAAAATGATTGATCGGCACTGGGATGGAATCGCTGCCTACTGCAAACCAGAAAATAAAGTGGCGCTGGGGTTCGTCGAAGGATTT
>JAYVXS010000079.1:0-6901 GCA_043784965.1 Bdellovibrionales bacterium | reverse complement strand
AATCTTTGCTTCAGCCGGTAGATTTAAGACTTTCAAAACAAAATCAGCTTCAGCTTTACCTTTTTCGGCCCAAATTTTGGAGCCAATCGTCTTGGCCGCAAAAAAGTGATCAAACATATCTTTTTGCCAGTTATTTGAATTCATCTATCGCCTCCATCGCAAATTTACCATCATCCGAAAAAAATAGTCACTAAAGGAATGTCATCTCGCCGTATTGCCGCTTTCAGTAGGCAAAGCTTATATTCGCAGGGAGTTCAAGCCAAATGGGGACCAGACCTGTGGCGGCGGTATCGCTGCTCTGCGCTTTGTGGGGCATGATCAGAATTGCCTTCAGCACTTAAGACAAATGACTTGATAAATTGCTCAATATAGGTATATAGTACCAATATGAAGGCGACACTGGTCAGGCACGAGAAATTCACCTATAGACGTCGTTTTATAATTGAGATCTCTGTTCATCAGGTTCCAAAGTCGCCCCATTATGTTGATGGCTTAAAATGGGGCCTTATCTGTATCGATCAAGTGACGAATCGAAGAGTATTGATGGATAATCATCGTCCCAAGGGGCCGCACATCCATATTGATTCAGATGAAATGCCTTATGAGTTTCGAGATTTAGATAAATTGATTTCTGATTTTAGACAGCTCATCGCAGAGCACTTGGGAGTTCAAATATGAAAAAATTAGTCGTATCCTGTAAAACTTCGGATCAAGTATTTGAAGATTTCAAACGGGCTGCGAAGGCGGTTCGCAGTCGGAAGTTTAAGGGTGAAGCCGAATATGAAGTTAGCTTTGACAACAAGGCCGACTTCAATAAGTTTGTGCGAAATATACCTGTTCTGTCGGCGATTATTGCCTTTAAGCCTCGATCTATTTATGAACTCGCGAAGCTGACAAACACCGACGTGTCGAATCTCAATAAGGTCATTCAATTTTTTGAGGAAATCGGAGTTGTGACAATCAAGACGTTGAAGGCTGCGGGTCGAACTCAAAAGCAGCCTCATGTCGAATATGATGAGGTAACATTTAGGTTGGTCGCTTAAAGAGAAGCCGGTCAGGAACGCTGGCAGTTTTGTTCAAAAGCTGAGCCTCGGTAGCACCCCACTAAAATGCTCCTAAGCGCGACTATAAAGCTCGCCCAAATGTCGCGCTTGGACTGCCATTAAGATTTGGTTTTGAATCAGTGACGAAATTTGCAATGACGAAAGTAGGCGTTACATACAATCGATTATTGAAAGAATTTTTAAAAGACCTATGTTAACTTGCAAAGTCTAAATATTATTTTGTAAGGGAGTTATTTTGAAACTTGCTCTACCAAGCTTTACGATTCTTATTTGTTGTGTTTCTTTTTTGGGTTGCTCGAAGGATCAAGGTTCTTCTACAGATAGCGGAACTATTTCGGGTCGTGGAACCATAAACGTCTCCGGGGAGGTAAACAAAATCACAGTCTTCGGCGGAAGCCAGCAAGGAACTAGCGTTGCCTGTCTTCGTAATCCTGCTATTAATTACTCCGATGTCCATTTATCAGTTAAAGGCCAGTCAAAATTTAGAGTAGATTCATCTGAAAGCTTATCATTTTCTTTCACAAGCGGCGACTACCCAATTGGCCATGTAACTTTTCCTAATGGTCACCAAGTGTCATATGTTGTCGGTAACGACGAGTATGCAAGCCAAGGCGCCTCAAAAGATTGCTACGCCGATCTAACATCCTCAGGCTCAGCCGAACTTTCTGGAACTATTACTTGTAAAGGAATGGTAGGACAACAAGGTGGCAGGGTTGACATCAACGCTAACTTTGAATGTTCGGTAAAAACTCTGAATTAAATAACTTGTCTTCGAATTCTCACTGCTCTATTTCTGTAAATCGGAGCGATACAAAATTTCATTAATAGATCTGATTCGATGAGCGCGCTTTCGCGAACGCGCTTTTTTGACCGAATCGAAAATGACTCGAAGACAATCGACCGACCTAAGTTCCGCAGAATGTCTTGTAGCCCTTTCCTCCGTTGGGTGCTGGGTTCATATACTCAGCCGCATCTTCAGGTTCCACGAAAGGGTTTTTGAGGACAGCGATCAGTTTTTTGATGATCGAGTAGTCATCATTCTTGACTGCGGCATCGAGAGCTTTCTCCACCAAGTGATTGCGCGGGATCACCGCTGGATTGCGAGCACGCATAAGGTGAAAATCCGGATTCTGCGTGAGCCAGCTTTTGTGCCATTCTAAAAAATGAGAGTCTCTGAAGAGCGGCTCGTCTAACGTTGTGCCATTCGAAAGTGCTCTCAGCGTATTGGTGTAATCTGCCTGATGCTTTTCCATGAGTTCAAGCAAAGACGTGAGAACAGACATATTGTGCTCACCCTTGGCAGTAATGCCTAGTTTGGATCGCAAGCCATCGAGCCAGTAGCGCTGCAGGTGTATGGCAAATGTGTCCAGTGCTGCATGCGCTTTTGCGATGGCCTCATCTTGGTCGTCGCTTAAGAGCGGTAGCAGTGCCTCAGCTAGCCGAGTTAAATTCCATTGTGCATTTCCGGGTTGTTGTCCGTAGGCATAGCGGCCGTCTCGGTCGATCGAACTAAACACAGTCGAAAGTGAATAGTTGTCCATAAATGCACAAGGACCATAATCGATTGTCTCACCTGAAAGTGTCATATTGTCGGTGTTCATGACCCGGTGAACAAATCCAACGTGCATCCATTTAACGATTCTTTATGACCTAGCGGCTGGCCTGTTACGAGTTTTGTTTAAGCATTCCAAAAGAGATGTTAGGATCGACCAGTAAAATGAACTTTGAATTTTTTCCAAGCGCCAAACCCATTTAGAGCTCAAAATATTCTTCAAATCAAATTGGCGCCTTAAGATTGGTGGCATAATTCATGCTTTGAATCGGTCCGAGCTTATACAAGGAGATTTATTATGAAGAACATATTGCTAGTCATTGGTATTTTGGGCGTCTCCATTTTGACTTTTGCCGCCGAAATACAAATAACCAAATCAGGACAAGTAATTAGAGCTGCCAAGGAATTAATAATCGCCGCCAATTCAGACAGAACTGAGCTGGCGCTTGTTAGAAGTCCTGACAAGTCACATATCATTTCCAAATGTTTTCTTCAACACAACGCCAAACCTTATCCTCGAAAAATTGAGTTCAATTCGGTTATTGTTTTTAATCATTCCTGGCTCAACGACAGATCAACTTATGACACTATCGCTGAAGTCAAATTGGGATATGGAGTGGATCTTAAAGTCGACACATGGAGCATGACATTAGCTGATGTTGATAAAGCTGTCGTAGAAACAGTTGGTATGGGTGCAATAGCTCATCTTCAGAATCAAATTCAAATTGTCGTTCGGATAAACCAAAGTACTAATGATCAAAGGCTTGTATGCACTTCTGCAAAACCCATTTCAGAGGATGTAGCAATTAAACTATTGGTTGACAGTGGAATCTTCTCGGCTCCATCACTTTAAATCGTCACAATTAATTGGAAGGGTTGTCCATTTGTCACTTGTCATCAACAAATTGTACGTACTGAAACGGACATTCTTGCTGATTTCGCTAGGCTGCTTTCGACCGCTTCAAAACGGCCGAAATTTAAAACGGAAGCTAGAATCAATTTCAGCTCAGAAACCAAGAGCTAAATCGAGATAGGACTTTCCGCTAATTTGTCCGCTAAACTGCTTATTCCCTGCAGGCGATACTTGAACACTTACGTCTTTTTGAGTTTTTCCATCTATGCTCTTGTAAAGACCCTTAAAAAAAATCTTGCGACTATTCGCTAGCGCTAAAAACGGAGCGCTCGAATTGTTATTTAAGAAAATGTTCTGGCTGGGATTGACATAAATATTTATTGCGACTTCGCTTTCGGGAGAGTCTTTACTCTCTAAATCAGCTTGGCCGCTCAGTTCTAGTTTATCTATGGCTGATCCAGAATACACCAAAAGATGGCTATCTTGAATCGATGCCTTGTAACAATTTAGATGTGGATCGATTTCAAAAAAATCCATTATAAGAGGCCTAGGTGTTTGGCAAATCGCTGTGGGCAACGTTTCGCTTCGGAACTTAAAAAAGCCAGGTTCCATATGAAGTCTATAAATTTCGCTCCAGACCTCGGCCCATAGGTCAGCTCTTCGATCCTGTACTATTGCTTCTAGATATCTTTCGTCCATAAGTCCGGAGCCATTGCCTGACGTGTGCCTGACACCAAACATATGCCCAATTTCGTGAAGAAGTGTCGGATATAAGATGGCTCCGTGAGCAAGATGCCAAATTGTTTGATGGACGTTATCGAGCTTTAACTTTAGTGGTCCGGATTCGGGCGAAATGTAAATAAAGCCCTTGCCCTTGAGATTAACCTGATCATATTCCGTTCTCACGGCTACCCCAACGATTTCATTGGTCGGCCCCAATTTTTTTCGTTGCTGTTTAGATAGCACACCAAACTGAAATCGAACATCCACCTCGTCAGCGCAATCGACCTCATTAAAAATCTGGGTGCCAAGTCTAAATTCGTATTGTCCACTGACTTGTGTCGATGGCAGAGACCCTAATTCTTTCTGCCAATATTTGAGCGCATTCAGAACGAAATCGGAAATTCGACTCCGCTTAACTCCGAAATTTTTCTCATCGACAGCCACGCAATACTTAACCACTTGAGTGTTCTGAATAAACCAGGGGTTTTGAGAATCGCGTAGGAGGTCGCCACCGCCGCTTGTCCAGCCAGCTAAGGCATTAGTGCCTGCCAATACAAACAAACCAAAACTCAAAACAGTCAGTAATCGCATGGCAACCTCCTGGTTAAGCTATTAGAAATAGGCTATATCTGTGAAAATATGTAGTCACTTAGTTTTGAGATTCCGACACGCAGCTCAGTTTCGCCTGCGCGACTGCACCTTGATGGAGAACCGCTGAAAGCACAAACGGCATCAATTTACCAGAGTCTGCGGAGTCCCATAATGCCGTGTTGGTTTCAACGCCCATCGCGCTGTCGTCCGCTCCAGTTTTGATGGCAATCTCAAAAACAGCTGTTTTTGGATTCGATGTGGTCTTTGTGGCCGCGATGAACTCCAAAGCTCCGACCTTCTGACTCATTGTGGTGTCGGCATCAGCGAGGAAGCTTAGCGTAAATTTACTTTCGGCCTGCTGACCATCTGCTCCCCTCACAGTAGCCGTGCAGTCTGCTTGGTAGGTTAGATCTGCTGCCTGAGCCTTAACGCTGATGATTGCCAAGGCTGCGATTGCAAAAACTAAATTCTTTGTCATATGTGTCTCCCTGTGGTGCGCGTAATTGCGCAATCACAGTTACTCAAAATAAAAACCTCCTGTAAATTATTTGTTAATTAATTAATGTTCTAATGTTATATCTAAAGTTACCTACGAGGAAGGGGGCAAACCTTGGATGTCTATTTATTTGAATCCTATAAGCTGGTTTTAAAGGCCGGGGTTGACGAAGGAAAGTTAAAGCCGCATCAGCCACTTAGCTTTCGTGCTATGGCTGAGCACTGCAGAGTTCAAAAGACGTACCTTTCGAAGGTGCTTAATCGAGATGGCGATTTGAATGCAGACCAACTTTTCTTGGCCTGTGATTATTTGGATCTTGATGCCGATGCAAGTGAGTTTACATTTCTTTTGCACTCTCTGGAGACGTGCTCTATTGCAAAACGGAAAAATGACTTAATAAGGCAAATTCAAAAAATTCGAAGCGAAAAACAGCGAACCGAATCGAGCACCAAGGTTTCCCAGCTTGAAGTCGACCCTCGAACTTTAACCAAATACTATCTAGATCCAATGTGCTCGGTGGTCCATATGTATTTGACTATCAATCGGTATGCTAAAAATCCGAAACTCATCGCTGAAGATTTGGGGTTCTCGAAAGCGAAAGTCGGTCAATACTTGGAGATATTGGAAGAAATGAAAATTGTTTCATTAGATAAGGGCGTTTACCGCGTTGTTCGAGACGACATCCACCTACCTAAAGAATCTGAACTCATAACGGGCTACAGAACAATGATGCGACTAAAAGCCTTAGAAAGAATGAACCAATCTGATGCTGCCGACCCATACAGTTTTTCAGTGATTTTTTCAGCGGGCCATAAATGCAGAGCGCAAGTGCAAAGCAAGTTCATGAAGTTTCTCACCGAAGTTCAGGAACTAACAGAAAAAACATCCGAAGAAGCGGTTTACCAGATGAACTTTGATTTACTCAACTGGACGCCGAAGGCGATATGATTTTTCGAGCGTCAGCTGGTCATGTCTTTTAGTATGGAGTCATCGATACAGCGAACGTGCGATTTGAAGCGCCCTCGCTGTATCGAAAGTCTAGCGTCTTTTAAAATTTTTGCGCTTCAGATTGCTCTGGGATTGACCAAGATTTTCAGTTTTACGGGTTTGAAAAGTTCGCCAAATCGACTCAATTCGTCTATGAAAATATATTAACAAATATTTATTTAGTGATTATAATCACTTATTCTTGGACTCAAACCTGCGCGGTTTTGCATTGGTTAAAGTAGCAACTAGCAAAATCTCAGCGCCGCCCGGTCAACATTGCCGTGGGGTCTCCAAAAGTCAGCGCATTACTGATCGAGCTCAAGGACAAACGGAATGTGCTTTGATATCATCATATCGTGGAAGCTTCTGGATTGATATGCGACGATCTGATCGATTTCTTTATTTTTGAATTTGCAAGGATCTATGTAGTGTAAACACACATTATCGGTTTTTGAAAATATTTCTAAGTTGACGATTTTTTGTTAAAATTCAAATTTATAAAATTCAGTAGATTATTTTTTATGCACGCTTTGGCTGTGGATTTTAAAAGTTCCGCGCATCTTGGTTGATTTTCATGTTGCCGGCAATAAGCAGGTGTCTGCCGAGTTGAGGGTGAGCGGTTATATTTTTTAATT
>JAYVXS010000078.1:0-6930 GCA_043784965.1 Bdellovibrionales bacterium | reverse complement strand
CGCCACCATTTAAATTCCTGTTGTTCAAAATTAACGAAAACAGATAAATTAGAGTTTGAATTTTTTATTTTAAGATTTGGAATTCATTATGGCAGAGAAAAAGTCAGGCGAGCCTCTCGTGGCTGAAGTTCTTAGGACTCACGACAAATTTAAAAATGGTAAAACCAAAACTTGTGTATTGGGAGACGGTTTTTTTTATCGTAAAAATCCGGTATTCAGGCACTTTCGAGATCGACTGCTCGAACTGGGTTATGCCCTTTCAGCTGAGGGCGCAAGTCGATACAATGGTTGGCCTCTGATGGCCTTGGATCAGTCAATTAGATCAAAAAAATTAATCTATATTGATAATGTGTATTTCCTTCGTGAACTAGAAAAGACGAGGCCCAGGTATTTCGGCATTCATGACGTTCTCGATTTTGGCCCGAAGAAAGTTCCCATACTTCACGAGTCCGCACATTGTTTGGCTGACTATTACAGCAAAAAATTTGTGCCTCGTTCAAAATTGAAGGACAATAATAGGCAAGAAATTATGAAGATACTAATTTCAGAGTCCTTCGCTCTATCAGTTGAAGCGCTAAGCACACTTTTTCTTAAGAATGATCCCATCGAGATTTTTTTTCACAGATTGAGTATTCATGTTTACAAAAAGAATTTTAAGAATGACCCTGTGAGTTTGGCTCATCGAAAATTTGGTCTAGAGTCTGCTTTTAGAATTATTCTGGCTTGCTATCTATATACGAATTTTCTCTTCAGAGAATTGGGTGATTTAGAGGTAGAAAATATTTTGACGTGGGCTCAACTGCCTAATAACTCAAAAGCAAAATCTTTAGTCAAAAGAATATTTGAAAAAGCCTGTGAGGTCGGCCGCGAATTTCAAGTGATGATCAATAGCAGATATCTGAAGATGCATGGCCATGACGGAAGCATTTTGAAAATTCTAAATTTTGATCCGATCGATTACTGTAGCCAGAGTCAGAAAATATCATCCTTCGTTGATGCCTTGACTGAAGAGGTCGGTCTTATTGAGATACCTAGAGATAAGGCTTAGCAACATATCGAAGAGTTTTCTCAGCATAATTCTTCAAATGACCACTGACCTTTGGATTGTCCGAGCGAGATTTCAACCAACCTATAATGACAAGTCTGCGAGCGACAATCAATACCTGAAGAATTGCCAGGTCATTTTCCGTTAGCTTCGATAGGCTCGCGTATCCGGCAAGTAGTGCGTGCTTGAGCAGTGGATATAAATGAAATTGTTGATAGAGTTGTAAGTGACGCTCTAACGCGACTAGTGGAATTGCAAGATCGTAGACGTAAAATCCATAACCGCAATCATCAAAGTCGATGGCAGCCAATTGCCCACCTTTAGCTTTTAAGAGGTTTCCAAAATGAAGGTCGGCGTGTATGAGACCCATCTTTTGAGGATAACTTTTTGCATAGTATTTAAGTTTTGACAAAATCTCCTTACGAATCTTTGTCAATTTGATCTGGTCATTTTTGCGAAGACAGGGGAGGCCATCGATAGAACCAAACTTTGGATTTGCTCCCACAAGTCCATCACTGGTCCAATACTGGCGATGCTTGCACTTTGTTTTATGGCCTGCCTGCTGAATTTTAGCTAGCAGAACCCCAATCTTAAACATATCAGCTTCTGAAATTGACTTCGAAAGAAAACGACCGTCTATCCACTTAAACATGTCACATGCACGAAGCCCTATTCTCGGATGGCTTACGATCACGATGTCTTTACCCCATTTGTTAGAGACAGGATGTGGAACTGGGATACCTTTTTTTACTAGCAGTTTTAACCATTGCAACTCTTCTTTAAGTCCTTGTATCGAGTGGTAGTCGCTTCTATGAATTCTTAAAAGAAATCTGTCTCCGTTTTTTGCAGTAATTTTAAAGGCTGCATTTTCACCATAGTTCACTAATTGAATTAAATTTACTTTTATAGAAAAGGACTGAAGTGCTATCTTCGCCAATTCTCTCAAGCGGAACACCTGTGTTCTGTATGAAGATCGCTCAAAAGATAGCGGGTCGGTGCGTTGTGATTTCATGATTGATTGTCGCTAACAATAATCACTAAATCAACTTGAGTTCTGGGCCTAAGTCTAAATTCATGATCTTAAATGAAGTCACTGATTATAGTATTTAAGCGAAAATGAAATAAACTATAAACTGAAACGCGAGCCCACCTCATTTGAACCAAGGATTTGAAAATGCATTCTGAAAAATTTTGGTCACAGTTTGAAAAAACATTTTGGGAGAAAAAACCTAAGGTTTTCAAAAGTAATTCCGAAATTCCCGTCCCTCGTTTTTCAAAAGATACCATTTTTAATTTAGTTGTAGAGCTTTCAAATGGTGTCAGAAAGCAAAATTTCAAGAATGAATTCTTCAGACTTTATCTGAATGGAGTGGAGTTCGAGCTAAATAAAGAACTGGAATTTTTCCTTCCTCGAGCAAGTGACGGATCTTTTGAATTTTATCACAGAAGATGCATGTCCTACGATGGCGTCATAGAATATGGCTTGATTATCAACCAACTTCTGGGACGAGATAAATCTATTTGGGAAAAATTCTGCGTCGGCTTTAAGCCTTTTTTTGAGCGTTTCGGCATACCGATTTTTCAACTTGAGGGTGGTATGTTTATCGGAAACTATACAAAAACTCCTTTTGGCATTCACATCGACAGAAGTAGCGTTTTCACATTTCCAATTATTGGAACAAAGAAAATACGCACTTGGCAGCCCGAATATGTTAAAAAAAATCCGGATATGAAAGAAAGTTTGGATTACAAACGGCATTTGAAAAAGTCACTTCTTTTACGGGCGAATCCGGGTGATGTCATGTACTGGCCATCTAAAACCTGGCATATCGGTGAGTCGAATCGAGAATTTTGCGTCACTCTCATCGCCGGATATTGGTTCGGGGCCTTCGCAAAAGGTTTTGTTCTCAAAGAATTTCAAAAAAAGGCCTTGTCTCCCATCCGGACCCTAACGAATTCGGACACGATTCCCCTTTCAAAGAGAGGATTGGCAGATGTTGCAATTACACAAGAAAACGCATGGAGAAGAGAGCTAAACTCCCTAAGAGAATATGCCAATAGTGACGAATTCGAACGCACATTGGCATTGAGATGGATCGAACATGTCTCGGCGTATGGATTCGGTGTTGTCCCGCAAATCGGCAAACAAGAGCGCATTGGCTTAGGACAGACATTACAACTTAACCCGGCTTTCCCAATCGTTTGGCATTTGCGTCCCGATGACGAGTGCTTGATCTCGTGTAGAGGTCATTCGTTCGCCGTAAAAAAGGCTAAGTGGATGCCAATGTTTTGTCAGCTTATCAACACTGGCAAGCCTTTCACGGTAAAAGAGATCTCTGATAAATTTTTGAAACTTGGAGTTTCTAAAAAGCAAATCACAGAGTTTCTCCAAAAGGTTCATGACCGAAATGGGTTTGAATCAAATCAACAAAAAATGAGCGATCGATCAGCTTAATTTCAAGAGATCAGTATCGCGCGATACGAAGATTTAAAGTTGACGTTATTGACGCGCAAAAGCAGCTTCAATAAAGAGACTTCAATGTCGTCAGGCTGAATCCCGAGACTATGAGTTAGATTTTTGATGAGTAAATTTTCGCTCGGGAATTTCTTAAGTATACCTCTTGTCCATTTAAAGGACCCAAAAATATTCGAATTTGTATAAGGCTCCAAAGATAGACTCGATTGAACTCTGGCCCATTTTTCGCTCAAGTTCGAAGTTAAAACAATCCAAACTAAGCAAAATAGTTTCTCGCGATCAAATCGAGTAAACCTTTTATTTCCAAATATTTCACATATCATTTTAGGCGTAGGACCCCGCCCTCGACGTTTCTGAATATCTGCCAGAACGAAGCCAACATCGATTTGGGTTTGCTCAGAAATCTTGTGGGGCCATTTATTTTCTAACGAGAACTTGGATTTTTTCAATAAATTATAAAATGATTTTGGCGACAAAGAATTTTTCAATTGCCGTCGGAGAGAAGGAGACCCGACCCCAATAAGTTCATGGGTAACGAAAGTTCCAGAAACATAATTAAAAAACTGGATTATTTCAAGAGTGCCGCCTAACACTGAATCTATTTTAGGGGGAGAAAAAAAAGTAGGATGTATAATTGAGCTACTTTTGAGTTGCTTCTCTCCATCTGAATAATGCGTGAATACGCGAGGACCTGGGGGCAAGCTTTCAATTCGGGCAGGAAACACGCGCGTCCCAGGCACCATTGTTGACCTTCCGATTTTACCTTGGAGTTGATTCTCTTCAATTTTTATGAGCGTGTTGACAATAGTTTCAGGGTTTGAAAAAGCATTTCCAAGAAAGAAATTGAGAGGCGCTCTGCCTCCTGTAGAGGCCATAACTTGGGACATAACTTGTTTGTAAAATCCCAGAGCCTCATCAACTTTGTATGGCACCTTAGTTTCCTTTAGGTTTTTCTCGCAAAGCGACTGAACTTCATTCCAACTCCATTGATGTCCCGATTCGGCGAGCGTCTGAATGATATGTTTCTCCGTAATTTTGGGTAACAAATATCCGAACCATTGAATATCCTTAATACCTGACGACTCTCTCATTGCGGTCATTCTATCTGCGATATCGAGAGCGAGTTGCGGACCCGTTACGTTGAGCTCTGATGCAACAAACCAAAATTTTCTGATCCCTTTATTCTTTGCCAAAAATTCAACATCCTTCATGACAACGTCTAAACTTCGGCGATTTAATTTGAGGCCCTTGACTGAGGGCTCAGAGCAAAAATAGCAGCGCATCGGACAGCCTCGCATTACTTCGACCGGTACACAAATGGGATCAAGATCTTTATAAAATTTAATAAGTTCATCTGCGGTTTCGTCATTGTATTCTGGCTCGTCGAGAGGCCCATAAAAAACTCGCTTATTAAAAACAAACTCATTATTTGATGAGGAATAAATGAGATTATTTACTTGATTTAGATTTTGCCTTTTTAGAATTTGCTCAAATTTCTCGAAAAAGTGATCTGGTTCACCTGTGATTCCGAAATCAGGTTTGAGATAGGGCATTAAGTCCTGTGCATAAGTTGTGAATCCGAATCCTCCGACCACGATAGGTACTTTCGTAAAAGCTCGCACTTTTTCGACTAAAATTCTTGTGTCCCTCGCTGGCAAGTAGTGCTTATCATTTGCTAGATATTCCCATTCGGCCAAGCTGTCGACCTGCCTGAGTGTAACGCCAATCATACGAGGATTGTAATGGTGAATAGCATCCTTTAGTTTTTTGCCCCAGGCTGCAGGCTTTAGTCCAAAGAGATCAAGTCTCCCCACAGACAAATTATTTTTGCGGGCGAGAGCCGAGACTTGAATAAATGCATATGGAAAAATTGGATTTGTCGAATAATTGGAAACATTTAAAAGTAGAAAATCGACGGATTTCATTTTTCTAGGATACATCACTGTCATTTGTCGACAAGGCATTTAAACAATACGATATCAAAAAGTTCGAGATGAAATACTTCATAAAAAATTGCCGATCCCCGCCAAAGAAAGCGTGTTGCCTAAATAAATCCTGTTACCCAAATGACTCATTCTGAGTCGATTGTTTCTGGGCCGGGTAGATCATGAGATCTCCCTCTGTATCTTTTCATTGTAAGCATCATTGAGCTGATGGAAGTAGGCTAGTTTTGTTTGAAGCTTTGCCTGTAGCTCAAATGGATTTAAGTTTGCCTTGGTCTTGCGGAGATTTTCTTTAACTTCTTCGCTTACCGTTGGGCATTCAATAATTCTTTGGTATGGCGTTTTTGGTGTGTCATATTTCTTCTTCACCTTTGATCCTATCCGGTCCTTTGAAATGAGTTTCATTTGGGGCATGAAGAAGTTATGAAGTTGACCCCAGATCTCATAAATTTCATTCATCATTGGGATAAGACTCGGGTCCTCTATTCTTGCATGGCCAAAAATACTTCTTACAAATGTGCTATTCTTTTGCTCAATATGACACTGGTCATTCGACTTTCCGGATCTTCCTCTTGCCACATCAACCCCCTGTGCAGTTTTAAGCTCCTGCACCAGAAGATAATTTATAAACTCAATGCCGTTGTCAAAAAATAATGCCTTCATTGCAAAGGGCAAACTTTGCTTCATTTCCTTTATTCTTGTAACGACTAATTCCGCATTCTTGCCGCGGATGCCGCCCCCAATAGTCCATCCGCTAAATAGATCCGTGAGCGACACTGTATGAGCATAAAATCCCCAGATGTAATGGCCGCAATGAAGAACCGTATCCGACTCGGTAAAGCCTGGCTCTTGATAGCGGATATATGGATCTCTAAGCCGAATCAACTTCTTGATGTGACTCTTTGCCGGCACGGTCCCGCTATTTACCTTCTTTAGGTAATCAGCTCTTGCTTGGCGAAGGTATTCGTCCATTTGTGATGGCGACATCGATTTCAAGTGCGCCTTTATGCTATCTGCGCAATCATAATCATTGAGCCATTCAAGTAGAATTGATTTTAGTCGCTTACTGCAGGGGTATCCAGACAACCGCCAAACCTGAACGAGATGATGCTTGTCGAAATCGTTGTACTTCGCACGACGACCTCGCGCAGCCCCTGTTTGCTCAAGTACGAGGGCATTGCGAAGCTTTCGAATGAGACTCTTTCTATGCATTGCGCCGATCGACAATCGAGGCAAAATCACCCCCTCAATCTCAATCAAAAAAAGCATTTTTTCTTTTTTGCTTTCAAGCCAGTTATACTTTAATGCCAACTGATAAAAGACAGCTTCCCTGCCATCTAGGTCCAAATTCTCACTCCCAGTTAAGGTTATGGACCAAAGTTTAGCCCCATTTTCGGTAACATCAATTACAAGGCATCCATTTAAACTGCTTCCTTTTGGGATTATCGAGCATGCTATTTCGGTAA
>JAYVXS010000077.1:0-6984 GCA_043784965.1 Bdellovibrionales bacterium | reverse complement strand
CTAAAAAACCTGGAGACATAAATTGTCGACCGCTGACATTCACGCTTACAAAGAAGTCTGGCCCGAACTGGTTATGCATAGATTCGAAGTCAGCCGCACTGTGTTCAATTACCCCTTGGCCTGCAGCAAGAATCAGCGAAGAGTCTTCCATAATATCCATAAAAACACCGGGGCCAACTACTCCGCGATCTCTTGTGAGCCAACGTAGCAGTGCCTCGCAGCCGCGAACTTCGCAAGTCTGAAGATCATATATGGGCTGGTAGTAGGGTATAAACTCATGGTCGTCGATACCTTGTGCTATGCGGTTTTCTAAACCAATTCTTTCGACGGCTTCATTTTTTTCAGTGGCTAGCAGATCATCAGAGGCGACATTTAGGACTGGCGCCTTGCCACGAAGGCGATCATTCTGAAAGCGAAGGCGTTCGAGTAGAGCTTGCATTAAAAGGCGTACAACTGGATCGGCGGCGATGATTCGATCGGTAAGTTGAGGCTTGGTTACAATGAGAAGTTGTACATCGTCGATCGCCCGACAAGCAGCGGACCGAGGGCTCCCGTCGATTAGAGACATTTCGCCGAATACTTCGCCTTTAGCTAAGATATTGAGCGGGATTTCGGCGTTGCCATTTTCTAAATAAATCAATACTTGGCCACGCTCAATCAGGTAGGCACAGTCGCCCACATCATTTTCTAGAAAAATGATCTCATTTGGCTTTAACCTACGTGTTTGATTTATACTCATACTTTACTTTTCGGTAGAAGTTTTGAAAACCTGATTAACGGATTGGCTCGATCGCAAATACTGTGCTGAGAACAAGTCGATAAAGATAGGCTTTTCGACCTTCGACGAGTGCTCCAATATTTAGAATAGCCTTTGGTACAGTTGTTTCAGTTTTGAGGGAACGACGTTTGAGCTCGATTTAATTATGAGAAGGTGCGAACTTTTGCCCCCTCAAATATGCTTGTTTTATATGGCTCAAATCATTTGCGTTCAGACTTTCTCGATCAACGAATCCAAGGAACATGGGAATATACGCGGAGAAAACGACTTGACCGCGACTAGCTACGAACGAGATTTGCGGAGCTTAGCTTGACTCACTCATTTTGTTGTCGCTAGCCTAATACTCTGATGAGGAGTTTCATTGCCAGAGCAATGGTAGCGTAAGTTTAATAATAAGTTTAATAAATGGGGGTCCGTATGTTGAAATGTTTTTCGTTTTTATTTTTGATTTCGTTTGCGTGGATAAACTCATTATCTGCAGAAACCAAGCCATCTGTTTTAAAGTATACTCCAGAGTTTATTTTACAAGAGGTGCTGTTCCTCAAACATCTCAGTTTTGATGCGACAAAAGCTTTGCCTGAGATCAAAGTTGAAAGTCAAACTTCGATTCTTGATTTTCAGAATGCCGTAGAGCCACAATGGCATATGCGGCCTGATTCTTTTTCAAACGTATATATCATTCGCCAAAATATAATTTATGTAAGTGATGAGGAAGCTTACTATGAAAAGGTGCAGCGCTGTATGGATGATTCTTTAGCTCATGAGATGACCCATTATGTTCAGGTCCTTTATCAGGGGGTAGACCTCGCCAACAGTGTAGATGTGGATGCTGATGCCTATGAGATGGACGCAATCGATGTGCAAACTCAATTTCGCGATAAATATTGTAAGAACCTTAAAGAATTTGGCGTTAAATGAAGAAGCGAAGACGGGCACAGAAAGATGGAGTCTTGTCGAACAGTCAGCTGGTTGAAGTCAAAAGAAGAGCGAAACTTATTTGTGATGCTCTCGATTTAGAAAATGACGAAAAAGTAGAGGAGATTGCCATTGAATCGATCAAGAGAATGGATTCAGCCGAGCTTATGATTCTCGGAAGTTTAATTGAAAATCATGGTTTTTTTGAGGTAGGAGAAGCCATTTCAGGTTCTGATCTTCTGTTTTTTGGAGATAAAGACTAAGATGGGCGCTGCAGTCTTAGAACTGTAAAGCCTAGAATAGCATTCTACTATGGGAGAGCTATTTCTGCTTTCGCCTTCAAGTGAAGCCTTATCTGGTCGTTGGCGACTCGGTGTATATCTTGGTGGAGAGTCTCACAAGCTTCGAAATTCAAATGAGAAAGTTGAATGCAATCGTATAATAATCAATCTTTCGATTATCTTCTAGTTCAAGCCACTTTTTTTCTAGAGTCTTTTGTGCATAGTAATCGAAATTGATTGGTAGGCTGACTTTGTGCACTGCCGCCTGTCTTAAAAGCTTAAAAATATCTCCAATGAAGTTCGATGCGATGAGCTCTTCATCAATATTTACCACACCTTTTTGTCGCCAATATCTATTGAATTCTTTTGAGCCATTTCTCATTGCTTGAATCGCGCTTAATAAATCTCTGCCCTTTTCGGAGCTGTTGAATTTTATACCCAGTATTTGTTCAGCCTGGGTGTAGTAAGTTTCGAAAAAAATACCGAGACTGGGGATTATCAAGTCGTAATATTCGTTGGAACGGGAACTGTTAAAGGGCAACAAAAGAGTTTGCATTGTGTAAGACTTAAAATAGACAGAAGGATTGCTGACGCCAAAGGCTTCGCCTTTAAAATTTGAGAATAGATGCCGTTCAATCTTTTCACAAATTTGCAAATGTGCTAGCGGGTGAAGGCCGTATTTGAAGTTCATTTTAGCTAAAAATTTTGCAAATTTAGTGATGATGTGCCAAGTAGAAATGGCCATAGAATCGCCTGCTGCTGCCGCTGCTATCGAAAAATTAAATAGACTCAGGTGCGTGATGAGTTGCATATCGACGCAGGTCTTTCTCGCATGATTGAGCGTTCAGTAAAACGCCTGGCGAAAATAGTCATGCCAAAGTTTCTAAGTGAACTTTCTTGTAAATTACTTTTTTCAAATGTTTCAAAATAGAAAGATTTGCTGAAGGTTAAAAGTTTAGCAATGAGTCAAGAGGGGCAGAATTTAAAAACTCATTTCACATTCATTTGGCTGAAAGTTCATTACAATATCTTGAACGGGAACGAAGTTTTTGATTTGTAATGAAAGTGTAATCTTTGTATTTTCAAAAACTTTACCGAGAGTAGCTTCCTTCACTGTGGAGGTACTGAGAAAAAATCCACGCATCTCTTGCCCATTTAAAATCACTGGGCTGCCTTGAGAGCAGCTCATTTGTCGAGGGCCGTAAATCTCACATTTTTTCAAAGGAAATCCAAACTCATTTCTATCTCCCATCTGGGTTAAAATACGAGAGACATCCTTTAAGTAGCCTAAATCGTGGGGGACAACAATACCTTCATGAATTGGCATAAAGTTTGTGCCATTGTGGTGAATCGTTGTCAAAACCACTTCATTGCCTTCCGTTCGCAATAGAAATGAGGTCATGGGTAGTTTATTGATGCATTTAAAGCTAAGCGAATTGGGAGTTGAAAATGAAGCCAAGGGAAACAGAATTATGAAGCTACAAATTATTTTAATCATTAAGTAAAATTAATATGACTTTAAATAATGAGTCAACTGAAACAAGAGTATGCCGCATTAAATTAGAACTAACTCCTGGGCCGAATATTCCTTGGCAGGCAGTCGCAGGCAAAAAGTAAAATATTAAAATAATACTGTAGTTTTTTGGCCTAGAAAATGAAGTTACTAAAGTCATAAGCCTTGGGCTCAAATTTAGCGGTACTAGAGTCAGATATTCGATTTTATGGTGCTGCTAAAGGCAGTTCTTCTCGGCGGACTGCGCCGTAGACAGATTGTTCTGATTGAGATCCTTTTTGGCAAAAGCAGAAGCCGCTTATCAGGTATGACTTTGACCTTTTGGGCTTTTTTATTGAGCACGGCGACCACGCAACTGATAACTACCTTTTTGATACCAGCCTTCATCGATGGTTTTTTTTTGATCAATAATTTATTTCAACTGTAAATGTCAGCTAGGTTGAATCGACGCTGATCGGCTCTGATATGTCTCATTTTGAGATTTTTCAGATGTCGGCAAAGTTTCAGAAACTGAAAGCCTGAAATACAGTTGGACATCACTTGTTCAATTCAATGAAAATTTTGGCCTTAGATTGCTTCTCATCCGGTCGAGGTTTTGCATTTCATCAGCTCCAAGGAGGTGCCAAGATGCTCAAATCGAAATATCTCAAACTACACCTATGCAAACTATTCATAGTTTTATTTTTAGGCCCAAGCCTTCAGGGCTGTGGACAGTTTAAGTTCTCTGCCACAAATCATAATATGATTGGCGCCGTGCCAGAATTTGACGGGGACCGCCCTGAGACTTCAGATGCAACCGGGGACCATGGGTCGACGATTGTTCTGCCTCCTGGTTATGTTTCGCCAGCGCCAATACAGACCTCTGCAATTTGCAGTTTTTCTGAAGTTGAAAAAACGCTTTGGGAAAATCTAACTCCAAACCTTGCAGCTAATCTTCCGAACTACAATATATCAGGTCAATCCGGGGATATCCGAATTAGCGCTGCGAACCAAGTGAGTATAATAGGGAATAGCGGCAACAGTTTCATTGTCTATAATGCAGAAACCATCACTTCTTTTTCAGGCAATAGCGGTAACTTCGTTGGCAATGCACGATCTTTCATTAACGGCGCAGGCAATTCAGGTTCAATCGACCTCAATGCAGTCGACGTGGGTAACATCTCGGGCTCAAGCGCAGGCCACTTATGTATTTGGGCACAAAATGTAAATTCAGTTACAGGCTCTAGTGCCGGAAATATTTCGGTAGTGGCAAATGGTCCCGGCGGCGCAGTTGGCAATTTAGCTCAAATTACAGGGTCCTCAAGCGGCAAGCTCGTTATCGTCAATATGAATGTGAGTTCTATTTTAGGCGGAAGTGGCAATATGTATATACAGGGCGGCCATGTGCAAAAAATCAGCGGTCAAAGTGGTGATATTTACCTCGATGGCTTAGTCGTCGACAAAATCATTGGTTCGAGCGGAAAGATCTATCTCATAAACGGCGCCAAAGTGCTAAATTGAGCTAGTGTTGGCGACTCAGATGATGGGATTAACTTCTCAATCTCAACAGCTGCTCATGTGCGATTTATCATTGGTGAAGTATTATAGGGATTTAGTGAGCGAGTTTTTTGAAAATGAGCTTGAGCTAGCTAAATTTTGGCAAGGCTTTGCCTTGGCTGGTCTATTCTAGTTCGGCGAGTTAGTCTTCGTAAGTTGTCTGTTGATTGAATTCGAGAATGCCCCCGTGTCTGCCTCGCGTCCATACCGCAAAGCAGATGACTTTACAAAGGCGAAGTATCAAAATATGATAATTTTTTAGAATGGCCTGACGAGTAGAAAGAAATGACTGTGAGAAGAAATCAAATGAAAGAAACATCCAAAGTCCTCGACAAAGCAACTCTTCATGGTTGGAATTTTGACAACAGTTATTCACGCTTGCCAGAGGTGCTCTATGTTCGGCAGAACCCTGTCCCCGTGCTCAACCCACAGATAGCCGTGTTCAATTACCCACTGGCGGCATCACTTGGGCTAAATACTAAAGCATTTGCAGACGACGGCGGGACAGCGATTTTTTCAGGAAACTTAATTCCTGAGGGAGCTACGCCAATTGCGCAAGCCTATGCCGGACATCAATTCGGTCACTTCACTATGTTGGGTGATGGGCGCGCTATACTGCTCGGAGAGCACATGACTCCGAGTAACGCGCGTTTCGACATTCAACTCAAAGGCTCCGGTCAAACAGCATTTTCTCGTCGTGGTGACGGACGTGCAACACTGGGAGCTATGCTGCGTGAATATATCATTAGCGAGGCAATGTACACGCTGGGCATCCCAACCACTCGCAGCCTGGCTGTGGTAACGACTGGCGAGCAGGTATTGCGCGAAACTCAATTGCCCGGCGCAATTCTTACCCGAGTTGCCGCGAGCCATATCCGAGTAGGTACATTTGAATTTATCGCTGCACAAAGTGGCTATGTAGATACCCAGAAGCTTGCCGATTATACTCTTCATCGTCATTACCCTGACATTATCCCAGCAGATTATCTAGCCTTGCTTTACGCTGTAATGGAACGTCAGGCATCACTGATTGCCCAGTGGCAATTGATCGGCTTTATCCATGGGGTGATGAACACCGATAATATGGCGATTTCAGGTGAGACGATAGACTATGGCCCCTGCGCATTTATGGATGCTTATGATCCCGCCACTGTATTCAGTTCGATTGACCGCCAAGGTCGTTATGCCTATGGCAACCAACCACATATTGCCCATTGGAACCTCACGCGCTTCGCTGAAAGCCTGGTGCCGCTACTGCATGAGAATCAAGACCAAGCTATAGCAATTGCGAAGAAAGCGATTGAATCCTTTCCGAGTATTTTTCAACGCCACTGGATTGCTGGAATGCGGGTAAAGCTTGGTTTATTTACAGACGAAGCCGAGGACATTTCGCTAATCGAAACTTTGTTGAAATGGATGGCGCAACACCATGCCGATTTCACCAATACTTTTCGCGCTCTTACTTTGGATGAATTGCCGAATGAGCCCTTGTTCCATGATCCATCATTTGGTGACTGGCACCAGCGTTGGCAGTTACGAATAGAGCTTCAAGCAAAACCAAAAGAGATGTCGCGAAGCTTGATGCGTTCTCGAAACCCCAGTATCATCCCACGCAATCACCGAGTAGAAGAAGCCTTAGAAGCCGGAGTTGAACACTCCGATTTTTCCGTGATGGCGCGCCTATTGGACGCGCTCAAAAACCCCTACGAAGACTCGCCCCAATACGCATATTACCAGACGCCGCCCACACCCAGCGAACGTGCATATAAGACATTTTGTGGAACCTAATTGGAATTCGATCGATCAAATGATCTTTGCGATTGATTTTCTACACTCCGTCGTCCCAGGACATTTATTCCCTATTAACAGGGTTTTCCCAAATTTAACCGCCTAATTTTCGAATTTCTATTTATTTAGGCGGTTTTTAAGTCAAAAATACTCCTCCACAGGCTTGTAGCATG
>JAYVXS010000076.1:0-6986 GCA_043784965.1 Bdellovibrionales bacterium | reverse complement strand
TGGAATCAAAAAAATAATTGCGGAATTGTCCCAGGCCAACCCCCAGCCAAGATGAGTTTTCAGCCATAGAAACCGCAGATCTCCAAATCAACAGACGTCCTTGGATCGTATGAAGTCCTAACAGCCCCTTATTAAAGACTGCCAAGACAATGAATGCAGCCGCCGACATCAATATAAAGTAGATTGACTTCATTTTGCGTTGGCTGAGAAAATAATAACTCAAAAACGAGATGCCCAGACCTAACCAGGTCAATCGACTTTCAGTTAGAAACAATCCCATCGATAAAATTACGAGTAAAAAAAGTCTAAGCAATTCTTTTTTAAAAAGATCCCTTTCATGGAATGCAACCAAAAATCCAGCACCAATAAAAAATGCCAAGTACTCCGGATTTCCAAACGAACCTACAAAATTCATTTTCGATGAAAGGTTTTGCAGTCTCCCGGCGTGAACCATTATCATTTCACAAGCGCCCAATACTGTTTCAAAAGCACCCAAAAGAACTAACATTATAAAGAATTTATTTCTAAGGCTTTCGTCGGATGCAAATTCTGACTTTGCGAAATAGAAAAAGGCCGCACTACCAATGATCGTTAAAAGTTCGATTTCAAATTGACCAAAATTTTTAATTTTTGAAAATGTTAATGTAATAGAGGTTAATAGTAGCAAGAATAAGAAAATCCATTCTTTTGTAATGGAAATCTCCAGTTTAAAAGCCAACGCAAGAATTCCGATTCCACCGAAAAAGAAGATCTCTTTTGGAAAAATAAACCCGTTAGGCATAAAAGGAATAGCTATAAGAATGATGGTGAGCCAAAGTGAAATCGTCTTCACGGCGCCTCAAGAATGAGATTAATTGGTCGCTCTTGAGCCATCGCGACTATGGCATCCGTCCATGCCGTCATTTCCCTCTGAACGGCTTCTTTCGTATACCAACTAACGTGGGGGACCGCAAAAATAGCTGGATTCTTAGCAAAGACCTTTGCGACTTTAGCATCCAGGTATCCAGTGTCGAAAGCGTATCGACTTGGCTTTTGCTGCTTTAGGGATTGCTCTAAGTCATTCATATTAACTAAATCAGGACGAGCTGTATTGATAAGAATACTTCCCTTCTTCATCCCCTTGAGCTGTGAACTTTTTAACAGATATTTAGTTTTTTGAGTCAATGGCAAATGGAGTGAAACAATATCGCTTTGGGCAAGCAACATTTTTAAAGAGGTCCTCTGAACCCCAGGCAACTCATGATTATCATGGTCCCATCCAAGGACTTTCATGTCGAAAGCAAGGGCGTATTTGCAAATTATTTTGCCGATGGATCCGAGCCCAACGACGCCGATACTTTTCCCGGCGAGTTCGGTACCTAATAACGAACTTTTGGAAGCTTTAATTCGCTTGAGTCCGCTATTGGCAGTGGCTATATTTCTTATAACTGTCAACATCAATCCCCATGTGTATTCAGCACAAGAGACGCTTGAATATCCCGGGGTATTAGCTACTAAAAAGCCGTTTTTTAAAAAGGCATTAACATCAAGCCATTCTATACCAGTCGTAGGTAAAACAACCCCTTTCAAATTTTTGAAATTCTTAAAATATTTTCGATCTAGTTTCGGAAAGGATCGAGGCGAAATTGCCAAAAAATCTGCATCTTTTGCCAGGTTCTTAAATTTCGATGGAGAAATTTTTTTGGGAGATTCAAAAAACGTCATTCTGGCTACTGCATTCAATCGACGCAGATCAGACGGCTGGAATGATTTTTTTCCTTTTGCCGTAAAACAGACTATGTTTGGTTTCCTCGTCGAAGGCATACGAAACCCCTTTTTATCCAACTTTAATTCATACAAAGTAGACCATTCAAATTGTGCTAAAACATAAGGAGCAGGGCAATGAAAATCTATCTCAGAAACATTTTATAACAACTTCCCGGCGAAGTAGTGATCTCAATATTTTTAATCTTTTTTCATCGACAGAATAATGGCGCCGTAAACACAAAAACCAGTCTAGCAACAAAAGCGCCACGACAATCCTGACCTCTTTAAAATCAATTTAGAAAATTAGTTTTCCATTTAAGACGAAAGGAAAGAATTCCTATGGAACACAACACACTAAACGATATTTTTTATATTTTGGGGACTATTTTTATATTTTTTTCTATTTTGTCGGGAACAATCACCGCTAGAGAAAAAAAGGAAATGAAGAAAAAGAAATTTGATGACGCAGATGAAACTTAAATGCTTTTAACTTTGTTGCTTAGACATCTTGGATTTAAATTCTGTTACTTTGTGTGTGTCAAAATAAATCTTTGAATTAAAGAGACGAATGAAAAAGGACATTTTCGCTATAAGAATTCCTTCTTCTCTGCTCTCCAGAATATATTTAAGGATCTTCTTATTCCTCAAAAATAAATCCAAATTCTCGTCAAATTCTAATTCTTCTTCAGAATCTACAAAGTCCCACCAATTGATAAAGCCTGACTTTGTATAACTGAGTCTCAAGATATATTTCTTCTTAGTTTGGATCGTTGACAATTTGTAGTGCTTAAAGAGGACAGTCTTTTGAGTCCTTTGTAGGGATAAATATCTATTATTAAAATACTCACCATGACCCCGAACCCTTTTATTAAAAGTCCTATAGTTCATACCTACATCTAAACACACATCCCCCATATTTTTGTTTTCAGCGTTCACCGGGCTTTAAGAATATGGTGATAAGTTTTTGAAAGTATCTCTCTATTATAACGACTGTCTGAAAAATTCATTTTACAGGACTTACAAATCCATTTTTTTACTTTTTTGTATTTCGCGGGGCTTGTTCCATTGGGATTTATTACGGTTCCGGGACCGCAATCTGGGCAAATCGCTTGTATATCATTTTGAGACGAAGTCATAACTCAATGATTTCACGAAACTTTTCAATCATCAACCTTATAGTAATCACTATCGGATGCCATCGTCGAATCCCTGCGTTTGAGAGATGATACTTGAAGACGATGTGAAATTATTCACTCGTAACAAAAGAGGAACGATATGAAAAAGGAAACGAGTTTACTTGAGCGGGCGATGGCAACTAAGGTTTTGGACAAGAGAGAACTTGAAGTTTACCAAACAATTTTGTTGGGTAACTTTCAGTCTAAGGATTTAGTGCGATTTCACGGGCAAAATGCTTACCGAGGAATCCATGATCTGAAGAAAAAAGGCTTCATCAGAAAGCTTAAAACAACAAAGACATTTAAACCAACTGATCCAAAAAATTGGGCAGTAACTAATGTTATTCCAATGCCTAACAAAAAAGATACGCAAGCCGTACTTGAGTTAATGGCTGATCTAGAGAATCAAATTAAACAACTAAAAATGAAAATCGGATAAATAAATTGCGGCGATGGATTGCCTAGTTCTTTTAAAAAATAACAACTAATTAAAGGAAATATATATGAAAAATTTTAAGTCGGCACCACCCAGATTTTTTGACAAACCAGAACAGGAAAAAATACAAATTTTAGCTAAGATGTCTAGTTTCTTTGAAATCCACAAAGAACTCAATGGATCTATTCGGATTGGAAAGATTGATGCTAAGGTTATAGAAATTACGGCTAACATTTTTTGCGAAACGTCAGATTATAATAATCTGGTTTCAGAGTTTGGCGAATTTGTTTGTTCGCTAATTGACGACCTAATGACCAGCCAGTCTCAGTTGAAACCATACTCAAATTATTATTTTAATTTAACTCTTCAGGATAACCATTTTATTATGAAGGTAGATTCAATTGAATTAGATGAGGTATCCAATGGCTAATATGTGTTGGAACCAAGTCCTAGTATATTCAAATGATCGTAAAAAATTAGAGGAATTTGCGGTGGAATATTTCCAGTCCAATAAATTTTTATGTTTTCTTATTGATGATGAACTCATTGACGAAATTGAAGAGGAAGACTCAGAGCGCTTCTTGCTAAGATTTGAATTTAAAACCAAGTCTTATCCAGCAAATGATATTTTTGATGACCTTCTGAATCGTTATTTTGGCTTAGAGTTCGATTTTCAATACTGTGAACCAGGCTATGATTTTTGTGGCGGATACAGTAGAGCCGCAAATAGTAGCGAAGTTCATATCAAGAAGACTCCTTGCCCTTGTAACGAAGAGAACTAATCCCGCCTAACTACCCCTCACATTCCAAAGTCGCAAGGAAGCGGCGCTCTCCCTAGCCCTTGACCCAATGTTTAACTGGGTCTTGAGGTCATTGACTTGCCTTCAAGTCTCCTATATTTCTTTAAATTCAATCGGTAGCTGCGGAAGACTCAAAATCCAGTGTCCGCAAGGACGTGGGAGTTCGATTCTCCCCGGAGCCACCACTTGCCCAGCTAGACGAACACTCTATCGTCAGCGGGAACAAAGGTAAAAGACCATCAACTGAATGACCAAAGATGAGCGACCGGATGGCCTCAGGGATTGTCCCTGAAGCCATTTTTGCTTGTAGCCGTTGGCGAAGCGCCAAGGCTTCACTGTCAAATCGATAGTAGGTGAGAAGCCCTTCTTGAGTCACAATAAGATTCTCGATCACACGCTGTAAAAGGCGCTTTTTAGCTAGAGGATTGGCTTTTCTCCAACCTTTTTTAAAGGCCCCGAGACGATCTAAAAAGTAATTTTCTGAGTCCTCTTTGACTTCGCTCGCTTCAAGCTTTGCTCCCACCTGTTCGATGATTGCCTGAAGTTGTTTTTTGCGTTGGTTGAGCTGTGAAAGCTTCTCTGCAATCAAGTCAGCTGATCCCTCCCAACGCTCTCCATCGAGTTGCATTTTGAAGACAGAATCGATCTTTTGCGCCACTTCATAGAGCTCTTTTTGACTTTGTTCCCGTAGAACTTTTGAATCTTTTTGGGCGACATTTTTGCTTTTTTTGATGTTATTTTCGATATTGTCTAAATAACCAGACGTCTCTAAAATTTCATCCAAATGCACCAACACGACCTGCTCTAGCTCGTCGGCCGGAAGTCGATTAAAGGAGCACTTAAGAGTTTCACCAACTTCAACTCGATGACCATAATAGCGGTGGACCCGCACTTTGCCGTGGGCGGACTGACCTATTAATGCTCGGCCACATTCAGAGCAGTGTATGACTCCGGACAAAATGAAAACTCTTTTCTCGGCATTCAGAAATCTAATTTTTTCTTTCTCTTTAGCTTCGTCCATCAATCTTTGAACTGTCGCAAACTCCTCTTTTGAAACTATCGCCGGCAAAGCATTTTCAACGGCCAGGTACTTGCGCCAAGGCTTGAGTGTGGCTTGCTCTTTATCCTTATACTTTTTGTTGATCTCCCTGGTGCCGGTATAAATGGGATTTCTTAGCAAATAGCTGATGGTCTTATAAGTCCAACGGCCTTCTTGCTTATGTCGTTCACGAGAGGCAGCATGAATCTTTGGCTTAAATGCACTTTGGTTAATAACATCAACAGTTCTGCACAAGTTGCCTTCGTCAATATAGGCCTTAAAAACCATTCTAATCGCCGAAGCTTCATTTTCATTTAGCAAAAGACGACCTGGATTCTGGGTGTCAGGATCGAAACCGTAGGTTTTTCCGCCACCATTGAAAAGACCACGCATAGCTCTTGCGTGGAAGTTTATCGATACACGCTCAGAGGTTTGTTTGCGTTCAAATTGTGCCAAATTCATAATGTTATAAAGCATCATTTCACCGGCCGGAGTGCTCGAATCAAACTGATCTTTTATTGAAAGAAACTTCACGCCAAGGCTTTCAGTCTCTTTCACAAAGTTACTAAAATCAGAAATGTCTCGCGAAAGGCGCGACAAATCGGTGATAAGTACCATATCGATTTTGTTCGATCGCAAGTCGGTCATCATCCTTTGATACGCAGGTCTTTTGGTAGAGCCCGCAGAGTATCCCTCATCAATATAAAATTCGATGATTCTTCCCCAAGTCCCTTCAGTCTCATTTCTATGATTCACGTGCATTTTTAATCGGTACTGCTGGCTCTGAATAGAACCTTCAACAACCAAAGCTTGTTCCTCTGAACTGACACGAACATACGCACCAATTTTATGCGGCATCTTCAACGCCCTCCAATTGATCTTTCTTAGGTCGTCCTTTTTTATCACCCATTAAAATAATTTGAGTGAGTAGAACTTTAATTTCATCGTGGATCTTTCGGCCGACCAAATCATTTTTTTCTGACGGCATCAATAAAACTATCGGAATAGATGGCAGAGACCTTTTGCTCTTTTTAAAAATTTCTTTCGCCATTTTTATTCCCCATAGCAGGAACTTACTATTTATTTCCATGTCGCCTCAAAAGTTCAATAATGTCATGTGCTCTCTTAAGAGGAATCGCATCGAGAGTTCTCAGAAGAATAATCGTCAGCTTGCTGGGGTTACGAATTCCGTTCTCAATGTTCGAAACACTTTTATAGCCAGCCAATCCAAAGACTTCTGCGAACTGCTCTCGGTCTAACTCTAGCTTCTCTCGTATGCGTTGGAACTCTTCAGCTTTCAATTTTATTCCTCAACTGCAATTCCATCATTGATGGAATTCTTTGTCAATTTAGTTTTGCCAGACTTCTTAGCCAGATCATCAAGCCCCATTTGCTTTTGCAGCAAAGCTCTAATTTCGTTGGGGACTCTTCCGGTTTCTCGGGCCTGACGCAAAATTGAATCGAGCATCGAGATTTCATCGAAGTGATCTGCTCGGATTGCTTTGATCTCAGTCTCGCCAAACGACGCGTAAAATCTAGATAAAATCCAATTTACGAGTTGCGGCCGATTTACTTTTCCAGCGTTAAAACCATCATTCACCTTAATAATCATTTCGCCAATTTCTTCATCTACTTTTTTTATTATCGCAATCCTAAAAGACTCTTCATTTTTCATATTTTTCTTTTGATCCCCTTCCCCATTCCCCTTCCCTATTAATTCATTATCCATATTATTCTACTCCCCTCCACCACCGCCTGCCCTGTACCTCACCCTTTCTATTCCTGACCCC
>JAYVXS010000075.1:0-6992 GCA_043784965.1 Bdellovibrionales bacterium | reverse complement strand
TGAGATATCAAACGACGAAATGAAACAAATCTTAGAAAGAAAGGTTTTGGTGCGTAAGTTTATGCAACTCAAATCGGACTCTTCAAAGATTCCAGTTTCAGATTCCGAGGCCGAGAGTTACTTTCAAAAAAATAGAACTAAATTTGGCAGCCTCCCTTTTGAATCTTTTCGTGAAAACATTAAGAGTTTTTTGCAAAATACTCAAACTGAACAGCGGCTTAAAAACTGGTACGAAGTTCTCAATCGAAAGTATAAAGTTCGAAACTTTATTGCGGGGTAGTTATATACTTTGCGGAATTAGAGCGCATCGACGCTGAGTTGGTTTTAGACCTCATTAAGCAAATTGAGACGCCGGGGTCGCCACACTGGTCCCTTGAGCAACTCCAAGCTGAATTGAGTTCGGGTATGGCTTTGGGCATAAAAGATTCAAATGAGCTCCAGGCCTTTGTTATTTATCGAAGTCCAGATCAGGATACCTTTGAAATCACCTATCTAGCATGTTCCAAATGCCTTCAAAGAACCGGATTGATGTCCAAGCTCTTTATTGAATTTCTAAGAATACTTCGCGCCGCCAATGTTGGCGATTTGCAAGTTTGGTTAGAGGTTCATGAAAAGAACTATGCCGGCATTCATTTTTATGAGAAATTTGGATTTAAGCAGGTGGGAAGACGTCCAAACTACTATATTGATAGGGGGGCTGCTCTTCTCTACTCTCTTAAATTTTAAAAGTGGCAAATTTTGATTGTGGATTGAAAAGTCTTGCTAAAGTGAGAGGTATTTGCTATTTTTGGCCCCTGTTAACCTGGTTAGTTTCATTAGCGCGGCTTCCTTTGCCTTATTGAAGGTATGTTATGGGAGCACTCTTCAGACGCGTTCTAAGTTTTTCCGTAACATTTTGGTTTTGGAAAAGACCTTCAGTCTGAAGATCGTTTCGAACTTTTTTTTAAGGTGACGTATGAAAGATAGCTTTCTTGAAAAAATTAAGTCTTTGGCGGATGAAGTCGCACTTCGAGAATCGTGCATTGTCTATGATGTTGAATTTGCAGGCGGTGGTGGGGCTAGGATTTTAAGGGTTTATGTAGATAAAGATACAGAGGCCGGCGTATCAATTGAAGATTGTTCGAATGTATCGAAGGGTCTTAACTTGCTTCTCGATGTTGAAGATATTATCCCGGGTGGTAAGTATCACTTAGAGGTTTCAAGTCCAGGCTTGGAGCGAGTTCTTAAAAAAGATTGGCATTTTACAAAAGTAATTGGCAAGACCATTTTGGTAAAGAGTTATGCTCCGATGCTCGACTTTAACGTTGGTATTCCGCTGCTCGGAAAGGCCAAGCAAATCAAAGGCCTACTCCTTAATTTGAACGAAAGTGGCATTAAGTTAAATGTTGAAATCGCAGGCAAGCCTGAAGAGGTTTATGTTCCCTTTGCGGAAATCGCAAAGGCCAATGTGGTTTTCGACTATGGAAAGGCGCAACAAACTTAGATGTTTTTGTTTTGAATTAAAAAGAGGGCTCAAGTAGGGTTCCCATATAAATATTTAGCAATATTGATTGTTTGGTTAATTGAAAGGTTGAGGTTAAGAAATGGCTGCAAATAATGTATTTTCTGATTTGAGTCGAATGATCGAAAAAGTGGGCGAAGAAAAAGGCATTGATAAGCAAATTGTCATCGATGCCGTTATACAAGGTATGATCGTTGCGGCTCGAAAAAAATACGGCACCTATCGCGATATAGAAGCGCAATACAACCAGGAAACGGGTGAGGTTGAGCTTTACGAATTTAAAGAAGTGGTGACTCCTGAAGCTTTTATCGATGATGAAATTGAAATTATTTTAGAAAAAGCCCGATCTCTTAATCCTGAGATTCAAGTATCAGATCAAATTGGAATTAAGCTTGAAACCAGTGATCTCGGCCGTATTGCTGCGCAAATGGCCAAACAAATTATCACGCAAAAAGTGAGAGATGCTGAGCGAGATATTATTTTCAATGAGTTTGAGCAACGTAAAGGTGAGATTGCCTCTGGTATTGCAAGACGAGTTGAGCGCGGCGCAATTGTTGTCGATCTTGGAAGAACAGAAGCTTATATTCCACCGCGTGAACAAATTCCGGGAGAACAGTATAAGCCGGGCGATCGTTTGCAAGGCTATATATCAGATGTTCGCCAGACGACACGAGGACCTCAGATCATTATGTCTCGTGCAAGCGAACAATATTTAATTAAACTTTTTGAAATGGAAGTTCCTGAGATTTACGATGGAATCGTTCAAGTAATGGCGGCTGCTCGTGAGCCAGGTGCTCGGGCAAAAATCGCCGTTTTTAGCAAAGATTCTTCAGTCGATCCAGTAGGAGCCTGTGTCGGTATGCGAGGCAGTCGCGTACAAAATATAGTACAGGAGTTGCGCGGCGAAAAAATCGACATAGTTCCTTGGGATGAAGACGTCACGCGCTTTGCTTGCAATGCGCTCGCTCCCGCTGAAATTTCTAGAGTCTTTGTTGATGAAGCGAATAAAGAAATGGAAATTGTTGTTCCTGACAATCAATTGAGCTTAGCAATTGGCAAGCGCGGCCAAAATGTTCGTTTGGCATCAAAATTGACCGGATGGAAGCTTGATATTCTTTCGGATTCAAGTGCTGCAACTAAAACAGCTGAAGCGATATTTAATCTTATGCTCATTCCAAATATGACTGAGACAATGGCGCAAAATATTTTTCAATCAGGTTTTGGATCTTTTCAAAGTATTGCAGAGGCTTCTGCGGCTGATGTTATGGCGATTCCAGGATATGACAATCCAGAGAAGTCTCAGAAATTAATCGATGATACAAAAGCTTTGGTTGTTAAATATCAACAAGAGGGCATGGTTGTACCAAGCGCTCCCGTTAAAGCTGTTGAAGTTAAATCAACAGGTGACGCCAAATCACAAGCAGATCAACGCCTCAAGGCCGAGTTAGCAGCGCTGTCATCAAGTGATAAGGCTTCAAGTGATAAGGCTTCAAGTGATATGGCCTCAAGTGATATGGCTTCAAGTGATATGGCTTCAAGTGACAAGTCCTCAATTGAAAATGACAATGGTGAGCCCAGCAAGAACGTCGAAAGCCAAGGGGAGTAACGAAAACTGTGAGTCAACTTAAAGTTTTTGAATTTGCGAAAGAAATTGGGATGGAAACTCTTACACTAATGGATAAGATCCGCGAGTGGAAGATACCAGTACGTAGTCATATGGCGGTACTTGAGCCTGATTTATTAGAGGTAATAAAAGAGAAGTTAGAAGCCGAAAATATTGCTAAGAAAACGGCTAAGAAAAAAGTATTAAAAAAAGTGCTTGCCAAGTCGGATGATGATTCAGCGGATAAATCTGGCAAGAAAAATGCTATTAAATCTACGGCCAAGGCAACGGCAACAAAAGTAAGTTCTGCTAAACCCTTGCCTCCTGCGAGTCCTGCAAATAAAATTACCATGAAGACGGCGCTGACTAACAAGGCTTTGCAGCCCAAAGTAACCGCAGCAAATTCGGCACAGAGCTTGGTTGCGAAAACCGTTATAAGAAAAAAAGCCGATGAAGTTGAAGTAGTGGTTGTTGAGCCGAAGACAGTCGAGATACCGGAAGAAGTGATTGTCGAAGCCGTGCCCGAAAAGCAAGAGGTGATTGAAGCGAAGGTTTCAATTGTGCCAGCACCTGCAGTATTGGCTCCGACTGAGACACCTGCTATAGAAGTTGAAGCGCCTCGAATTGAACTTGTAAAAGTAGTTGTCGAAGAAGAAAAGAAAGCCCCTCCTGGAGTGGCTCGTAAACGTGAAATTGTAATGACTGGTAGCGGACCTTCGAGCGGTATAAAATCTGAAGCTCCTAAGAGAAATATCGTTGGTCGAATGGATCTTGGGCGAGTTCAGGGTGGGCCCCAAGGTAATGCGCCGCAACCGCGTCCTACTAGCGCCAATACACCAGGCGGACCCTCGCGCGCTCCAATTGGTCAGCGAGCCCTTAGAACAGGATTTGTCCCTGCGGCCTCGCCTGTTCCATTTGAAGATATTGATTCTCTTGAGTCGCGCAAAAAGTTTGACGATAAAAATGCGAAGAAAAAAATTGGCATACTCGGTGGCGGCCCGGCTCCTTCAGTGCGTGAGCGCGAAGAACAAGTTACGACTTTTTCTCAAACTGAATTTCGCAAACGAGAGATGGTTTTTCAACCTAAAAAGAAGAAGGGTCTTCTTAATCGTGAATCTCGTCGTACTGAACTTACTACTGCTAAAGCGTCAAAGCGCATTGTAAAAGTAAATCAAACGATGTCAGTAGGAGAGCTTGCGCAAGAGATGGGCGTTAAGGCTGCTCAGCTCACCAAAGCCTTAATGGCTAATGGTGTGATGGCGACATTAAATACCGAACTTGATTTTGATACGATTTCTCTCTTGGTGCCTGAGTTTAAATTTGAGGCCCAGAACGTTTATCAAACAGTTGCTGAAATGTTAACAGATACGGCTTACGGTGAAATGGATGCCGAGCTGGTTTCGCGTTCTCCAGTGGTAACTGTAATGGGGCATGTCGATCACGGTAAAACCTCTTTGCTTGATGCAATTCGTAAAGCCGATGTGGTTTCTGGTGAGGCTGGCGGGATTACTCAGCACATTGGTGCGTACCGTGTAACAACTGAACATGGTCATATCATTACGTTTATTGATACCCCAGGCCATGAAGCGTTCACGGCTATGCGTGCTCGCGGTGCGAATGCGACAGACATTGTCGTGATCGTGGTCGCCGCGGATGATGGTGTTATGCCACAAACAGCTGAAGCGATTAATCATGCAAAAGCTGCAAAGGTGCCGATCATTGTTGCGATCAATAAAATGGATCGTCCCAATGCAAACGTTGATAAGATCAAACAACAGATGACCGAATTCGAATTGGTTTCTGAAGAATGGGGTGGTTCAACTATTTTCTGTCCAATTTCTGCATTGAAGAAAACCGGTATTAGCGAACTTCTCGAGCAAATTTACTTAACTGCTGAGATGGAAGATTTAAAAGCAAATCCAAAACGTTCAGCAACGGGCGTTGTGATCGAAAGCCGTGTTGATAAAGGTCGCGGTCCAGTGGCGACATTGTTGGTTCAGGATGGAACCTTAAAAGTCGGACAGTTTTTTGTTGTCGGTACAGTTTCAGGTCGGGTGCGATCGTTAATTAACGACAAGGGTGAGCGCGTGACTGAAGCGGGACCAAGTGTTCCGGTTGAAGTACTCGGACTTTCGAGCACGCCAATGGCTGGCGATCGTTTTGATATCACTGAAAGTGAAGAAGCCGCGCAAGAAATCGCAGCAACTCGTAAAGCTGAATTTGCGAAATTGAACCATATTGGGCCGAAGGTTTCACTAGAAGACATTTTCTCTAAAATGCAGAATAAAGATCTGAAAGAACTTACCATAGTCTTAAAGACTGATGTGGCCGGATCGGTTGAGGCCATTAAAGGAATGTTTGAGAAAATTGGCACGAGTGAAGTGAAATTGAAAATCATTCACTCTGCAGTTGGTGGTATTAATGAGTCCGATGTTCTACTTGCTCAGACCTCAAAGGGCTTGATTGTTGGATTCAATGTCAGGCCGGATGGAGGAGCTTCTCAGCTCGCTAAACAGCATGGCATTGAAATTAAGACCTATTCAATCGTCTATGAGCTTATGGATGATATGAAAAAGGCTCTTTCGGGCATGCTCACTCCAGACATCATTGAAAAACAATTGGGTCGTGCTGAAGTCCGTAATATTTTTTCGGTTCCAAAACTTGGAACAATTGCAGGATGTGCAGTGGTGGATGGTAAAATTACCAGACAAGCACAATTGCGCTTGGTACGAGAGGGCAAAATCATTTATACAGGTAAGCTCACAAGTCTGAAGCGGTTCAAAGATGACGCTAAAGAAGTGGCCTCTGGTTACGAGTGCGGTATCGGGATAGAAAACTATAACGATCTCAAAGTCGGCGACGTAATTGAGGCATTTACCCAAGAGTCGATCAGCCGCGAAATTTAAGGATAAGCTTAAGAAACAAGAGCCTCCATTTCGTAGCTTTTGTTTCGATCTTCCTGTGTTGTAGAGGTACTACAGCTCGGCTATTTCGGGCGTCTCGCTTCGATTTGGCTTAAATTCATAAGCCTTTAGGAGATTGAAATGTCAAAAGAAGAGCTTCCAACCAAAAACCGAAGAGTGCTTCGTGTCGAAAAAGAAATTCGTGAAATCGTGGGCCTCCATTTGGTGGGTGGCTTTCATGGTGAGCTTCGAGCCATCACCACTATTTCTCGAGTTGCGGTTACTAGCGATTTGCGAAGTGCACGGATTAATGTCAGCGTAATCGGAAATGATGCTGAACAAGATTCCGCTCTCGAGATTCTCAATAAATATGCTTTTGAAGTCCAACGCGAAATAGCGAAAGATTTGCCCCTTCGTTATTGTCCAAAAGTCAGGTTTTTCTTGGATAAATCGCTCGAAAAAGTATTAAAGGTCGAGAAAATTTTGTTCGAAATTAGCCAGCAAAATGCAAAAAAATCACAAGCCTCATCAGGCGTGTCATCAATAGCATCTTCAGTGCTATCTTCAATGCCAGGAGCAATGTCGACATCAATGCCAGGAGCAATGTCGACATCAATGCCAGGAGCAATGTCGACATCAATGCCAGCATCTGAGTCGAATGGTGTATCTCCTCAATGAGTCCGCTTGGTGGACTGCTGCTCGTTCATAAATCCTCAGGAATGACGAGTCACGATGTTGTGGCTCGTGCACGTCGAATTTTGCGCCGAAAAGATATCGGACATGCTGGCACTTTAGATCCAATGGCGTCGGGCCTAATGGTTTTACTTGTAGGTGAAGCAACTAAACTCTCAGATTATATTTTAAATGGCGACAAGGCCTACCGAGCGACTGTGAAGTTTGGAATTACCACGGACTCACTCGATGTAACGGGTGAGATTTTAAGTGAAAAGCCGGTGTCTTTTTCTCAAGCTGAACTGGACCAGGC
>JAYVXS010000074.1:0-20827 GCA_043784965.1 Bdellovibrionales bacterium | reverse complement strand
CTTCTTGTGAATTACCAATGTCTACACCGGACTTTGCATTGCCAGTTGTACTATTCACTGTGCCAGTGAATTTTGCTACTGGAGGCGCGCCCGCTGGAACATAAAATATGATGAGCCCAGCATTGTAAGAACCACCAGCATCGCCGACCGCAACCGGGCAATTCATTGTACTGTTAGTTCCGTTAATAGTTGCCGTCACCGATTGCACTCCGTCTGCAATGGCTAGACCATTTGAAAAGTATAACATGGCTCCCTTAGCTTGAGCCGCATCACAAGCCGCCAAAAACATTACAATCGCTCTTGCCTCTTCTATATCGTCTGGAGCTTAAGTAGGAAAGCCAGTCCAGAAGTGGATTTGCGGCAGTTAGGAGATCGTTTGGGGGCAGCTGAGACTGCTTGCAGTTTTTCGGTTTCGGTCCCGGTTATCGGTGGGTCAGTTCTCATTTAGTAGTTTTAAACATGCGTTCGGCTAAGGATTCATCAATCAACAAAAACTTACCGATTTCTTTTTCGTAAGAGTAAACATCGGCTCTAGCTATATCAAACCACCAGCCATGAACCTTTAGCGTTCCGTTATCAAACCTTTCACTCACCGCAGGATAGGATTTTACGTTCTCCATTTGTAGCAAAACATTGAGCTGCGACACTTGATTCTCTTCGCTTAGCGCAGTATCGAGGCCGGCTCCAGCTTTAAATAATTCAAGCGCCGGGTCGCCATGCCTTAACCAACTTCTCAAATTTGGAAGCTTTACTTTCTTTCGACTTTCCACCAACTGCCTCATAGCCCCGCACTCTGAATGTCCGCAAACTATAATGTCAGAAACATTTAGAATAACAACCGAAAACTCAATAGCTGCAGCTTCAGCTTCATCTCCTGTCGACCGACCATCGTGGCCACAGGGTGGAATTAGATTGCCCGGATTTCTCAATACAAATAAATCACCAGGATTTGTAGATGCGAAAGTATTTGGGACCACACGGCTATCTGAGCAGGCAACAAAGAGAGTATCTGGTGACTGGCCCGTTACCAGGCCGCCAAATGACTTTCGATATTCCTTTTGGGAATTTCTACGAAACTCTACTATTCCATCAATTAGCTTCTTCACTCAAAAAGGCTATATCAAAATAGATAGCTCGTCCACAAAAACAATCCCGAAAATTGGATCTTCTGCCAAATATTCATTGGCAAGCGCCAGCGAGTCTTTCGCTATAGTCACAATATTTTTGCTCGTACAATTTAACTCAAGGCTACTTAATTTACAATTTAACAAGAAATTGAATGAAGACTTGTGGTAAAATATCCGGGCTAGGTTTTCAGCAATACGAGAAATCAACTCATAGCCTACTTTGCAGTCAACCAAGTACGTATAGCCACAGCTAGCAAATAAATTGAAAACATTTTAGCCAAATTTTCACTAGAGAGCTGAACCGCTAGACGTGCACCAAAAAAAGTGCCCACTAAAATTCCAGCAGCAATAAGTCCGCCAAATTTCAAATTTTCAATGCCAATGAACCCGGCCTGATGATATTGCCAAATCCCGAGAGCACCAACCGGTAGTACTAGAGCTATTAACGAAGTCGCGTTTCCAGACTGCTGAGACAATTTAAAAAAAGCAATTGAAAGAGGTACGATGATAACCCCACCGCCCACTCCGAATAACCCAGAACTAACTCCCGCAACAAGGCCAATTCCAATTGCAATCGCATAAATCATAAATCATCTCCAATCCGTCTCGGGGTCCACCCACAGCTTGCCCATAGCCAATCAACTCTCAAAGAAAAAACATAAAGAGCTGAGTCATTAGCAATCCAAGGATGAGCCACTTTATATCTTTTTTCGAATGTCGCAAATGACTGAGCGTAGGCATCCAAAAATCAAATATTAGACAACCCATCAAAGTCCCCACCGCAAGACTGGTAGCAATTAATCCAACCAGCGGACTCAAATCTTTGCGAAAGACAAAGCTCACAAGTACGCCAAATGGCAACGACAAAGAATAGGCAAAAAGAGCAAATGCAACTCTAAGGCGAGTCTTAAGCTTTTCGACAATAACTGATGAAAGCGTCAAGGCTTCATAGACCTTGTGAGCGCATAGTGCATAGAATACATTTTTTTCCAGGCCAGTTGAAATTTCACTTGAAACTGCCAAAAGTACCCCGCTAGCAAAACAATGGGCCATCATCGAACTTAAAATAAATAGCATCGAACTTTCCTGAATATGAGCAACTGTAGTATCTTCAGTATGAGGCGGCAATTCATGATGTTGGGGCCCTCGGTGAAACAAATGGGCCAGCGAATAAACCAGCCAAACCGAAAAAAGCATCCACAAAGACTTTGCTCCGCCCAAAGCCCAAAGATCTGGCAATAAATCAAAAATCACAATGCCCGTAAGAGCACCGGTGCCCACAAGAAACATCAGCGAATTCTTTTTATGAGTCTGCTTCCATAGAAATGGAATAGCTGCTGAAACAAAAATAACCAGCGATAGGATTAAAGTTTCTAGTAAAAGCCCCATCCCTCGCCTCTTTCGAATAGCCATCTGGTCATGGAACATTAAGTATTATGATACTATGATACTATGATACTAGGATACTATGACAACATTTGCAACTCAGTTGCACCTCAGTTGCACCTCAGTTGCAACAAAATTGAAGTCAATCTAAATAGCCAAAAGACCTGCTCAGACAGGTCGACTGGCAAACAGATGGCTCGAAACAATTTTTGAAAATTTAAAATTTATTTTTAGAAAGCCCGTTATGGTGAGGGCGCTGAATAATTAGGGCCTGTCCAAAAATAAATTGTGCAAGTTATTTTTGGACGGGCCCTTAACTACTTTTAGGAAGATGTTTCACTGAATCTTGAAGCTGAGTTGCCTCGTCGAATTGCCGACGCACTGATTCTTTAAAATCGTTTAACAAACGAAGTAATTTTGGACTTTTCGCTTTTGGAATTAATACTTCTTCAAGAATCTTCAATGCTCCTTTTAAGTTTGCAACCTGTTCGTCCATATAGCTAGAGTCAATTAGCTGTGACTGCGCGTTCTTTAAGGCTTTGACATGTTCAACGGCTGACTTCTTTAAGTCTTCAGATAACGCCGTCGATTCAGTTTCAATTTTAATGAGCCTTTTAAGCTTCTGAAGCTCAACATTAGCCTGTGAATGCTGATCAATCATTTTATCAGCAAATGCACGAACCTCTTCACTCGAGGTCTTCTGTTTGGCAATACGTCCAGTTAAAATCTCTGAATTATTTAGGTTCACCAAAATATTCATAATTTCCGCATCTTTTAGCGGAGCTGCCAACTCTTCCGCCCTAGCTATTTGCATATTAAGAAAATGAGCAAGTCCGAGAAATACAAAAGTCATTTTCAAACAGCTGATTTTCATCCTACTGCCCTCCTCAAAGGGAAGAAGTTTGTCCTTGTCCAAGCCGAGCTCAATCATCACAAGAAAAGATCTCTTCTGATAGTTTGATTAATTTCTCGCAAAATTTCTAGTCTAAACATTAGCAAATTGCGATATAGCTGACAAGATTGACTCATCTCGCTTATAATGACTGGTACGGCCGGCGCCAGATGGCAAAATATTGGTCTAAAACATGATTTTATCATAGCTAAAAGTGCGACTGCCATTGAAAATTAGCCAAATTGAAAATTTTTTTCCATGTTTCGTCTGGCTCATCAATAAATGAAAACTCACGATTTGTAAATTTAAACTTCAACGAAAGCGCCCAAAGACACAAATAAGGAATATTCAGTTGCTCCCTAAAAAATCGATTATGATGAGAGTCACCATGTTCACGATCACCAATAATTGGATGCGATATGCGATTCAAGTGACGCCGAATTTGGTGATAGCGCCCTGTTTTAATTTGAATTTTAAGCAACGAATAGCGCGAAGTTAAGTGCTTTTTCCCTACCGCAAAGGGCAGTTCAATTTGACTCATACACATATATTCAGTGCAAGCTGAAACCAAATCTCCGGTTGTATCATTTTCTAATTCGAGATTGATTAGTCCCTCGGGCAATGTCCATCCTCTCACTAAAGCAAAATATTTCTTCTCAATTGAGGTGGAATTTAAAACAGAGGCGACCTCGGCAGAGCGCGCAAAAATTAATAGTCCACGCGTCGGAGCATCCAAACGATGAATCGGATAGATCGTTTTTAGGCCTAAAAGCTTCTTGAGCTGCGACACCAAAACCATTTCGAGTGGGACCCAATAGTCATGATTTTCGGGCTGGTGCACATGCTCCCCCCAATCTTTTCGAACAACTACGAAATGCTCATTAGAAAGTACTATTTTCAACAATCCTACCAGAAGATTCCGCAAGGCCCTTTTACTGGCGACTTGCCACTGCACTGCCCGCCCTGCGATGAAGGCATCCGGGTAGGCAAAATCCACTGACCATTTGCCCCGCACATTTTTCGCACGCAACTTACATCCTTAAGATCAGTCCGACAACGACTTTCCTTTTTCGGATTGCCTTCACAAAACCAGGCACATTCCTTGAAATCAGCCTCCGGTGACCGGCAAATTGAGTTTGAGGCTTCTAAGCTGTGCGCTTTGAGTGCCAAATTCTCAGCTTCTACTTCTTTTACTTCTGTTGTCTGATCAAGAATTCTTAAAGCTTTCGCATCCATTTTCCTAAGCGCCGTAATCTCAGAAAACTCTGCAGTCACATTCGTGCGACAAGCCTCTCCAGCAGAAACCAAAATAGCGAGACCACTCAATTCACCCGAGTTCTGAGCATTCATTTCAACGGCACCGGCTAAGGTTTGCAAATCAGAGGCCTTTGAAAATTCATCATAACTCATGACGAAGTCAGTTCCCCGAACTCCTGCCACCGCGGTTTTTGTTTTAACTTGAAAAGTGTTTTTATCATGATCATATTTTACGCGACCCTTGGAAATTCGCACTCTTATCTTGCCCAAATCAAGCTTAATAATAGTCTTCTTAACTTCTGGGTGATCATCAGGCTCATTTGGATGCATAAACTTTTGTATTATCACGTTAGAATCCGCATTGATATGCAGCTCGTCTTTAGTTTTAGTAAAAACCACTTTTATTTTCGAGTCGTGCTCGGTGATAATACGATCATCCTCAAATACTTCTTGCTCTTTTGTGCAAAGCTGCGCCTTTTGATTTAAGCGATGTAGCTCTGCCTTACCAATTACAGTTTCAACAAAACCAATTGGCTGGACTATATTTGCGGGCTGCCTTACTGAGGCCTGTTCGCCTACAACTTTCAACTTGTCTTTTTCAATACCATGTTCCGCAAAACATTTGTCTTGATTTGAGACAGCTTCGCATACAGATTTTTTGCACGATTTCATACGCGTAAGGTTATCGCCGCATTTGTCTGAATAGAACTTAATATCAATCTCGTTCTCGCAGGGACCACACTCTAGTACTTCGCACTTACAAGTTACAATGGCGAGGGCTTTAAAGGGCGCTAAGCCAAATGCTAAGCTACTCAAAATAGCAAATAGCAAATAGCTCATCTTGTTTTCGTTATAAAATAATTTCATAAACTGTCTTCGGAAGAAAAGCCCATACAGTTTCGTCCTATAAATTTATTTTCTTATATTATTTGTATATTCTAAAAGAATATTGAAAAGCTAGCGCATGAAGTCGAGCTCATAATGTTTGAGGTTGATAAGAAGTTTTCAAAATCTCAAGACGAGTCAAAACTTGAGAGGTCCTTTTTGCAAGCCAAGAAACCAAAAAACTGCGGCCAAACCAACTACGGGAGCGCACCATATCATACCGAGACGAAGAGACCCGAAATGGTCCGATATCCAGCCAATCAAGGGAGACGAAATCGCATCGCCCAATATGTGGCATGCGAATATTGAAACTGCCATAGCCATTGTTCGAAGCGGCGCAGGAACGCATTCCAAAATTAAAACATTAATTGGACTGGTGGGGAGAAAAAATAGAAATTGCGTAATTGACATTAAAACAACGAAAACAATTAAGTTAGAAGCAAAAAAACAGGCAACAAAAAATGGAACAACAAAAAGCATACTGATTGCCGAAAAAAAGAGATATCCGATACGACTCTTAAGAGCTAATTGGCCACTCCAATAGCCTCCGATTAGAGTCCCTAGAAAACCACTAAACACTGCGATTGCACCAAAGAGCATATTTGCATGAACCATCGAAAATGAAAACGTACGCTGAATGTAGGATGGCATCCAATGAGCCAAACCACCCACCACGAAAGTATAAGCGCTATAGCCCAAAACAGCACAAACAAAAGAGCGGTTATTCTTTAACAGAACCAAAGAGTCCTTTAGTTTCAATGAAGACGTCGTCATCTTCTCGCGAGGTTCAGGTAATTTAAAAATCAATGGTGCGAGAATAAATCCCGGAACGCCCACTATAAAAAATGCATTCCGCCAGCCGACCAATCCGCTCAAAACACCACCCAAGATATATCCAAGAGCGGCGCCTGCTGGTGCCGCTGAGGCAAAAATTGAAAAAGCACGTGCCCGGCGTTCAATACGAAAGAAGTCAGTGAGAAAGGGCGCCGACACAGTAGTGAAAACTGACTCACCTACGCCTAAGAGAAACCTCGAAGCAAACATTAAAGAAAATTGACCTGCAAGCCCAGTAATGAGACTCGCTAAACTCCACAAGCTCACTCCAGTAACTAAGAGTGAAGTGCGTTTAAAACCATTTACTAACCAAGCAAATATTGGTGAAGTTATGATATACGCTAGCATAAAGGCTGTCGCCAGCAACCCACCCTGAAAATCAGAAAGCTGTAGATCTTTTTGTATAGAGCTCAACAGCGCGGCAAGCATATAGCGGTCAATATAATTCAAATAATTGACCGCGGTTAAAAGCTTCAATGCTTTCTTCGCTTGGATACCATCAAGCGGGGGGCTATCAGACCTAGATAGAAGCACTCACTCCTCTGAAATCCTCTGGGAGCGGAATCTTCACATACTTACCTTCGACCAAAGTTTGCGCTTGAAGTGCAACTTCCCGTCGGTCTGAAGTTGAATCTACCTTAATTTCTTGGATGTATTCCCAATCCACAATACATGACCGAATGGCCGATGAATTCCAGAGCATTTTCAAGAGCGGAGTTTTTTTATACCAAAAAACCACATCGCGCCACTTATCGCTCATCGGCTCGCCATTCACGTAGCGAAAATTTAAAACCGTAGGCAACAAATTAGCTTCTGTTTGAGCGCAACTCATCAACAAAGTCTTTTTAAATGGGAGTACCTTCTCGCCATTTGTAGTTTTGGCTTCTGGATAAAGCACGACATTGAAACCTTGATTAAGGGCAGACTCAATATCTTTCATTTCACTTGAAATATTCGCTGCGTTTCGAGCTTCAACATATACACATCCTGCAAATTCACTTAGCAAACCTAATACTGGAGCCTCTCTGAGTTCAACAGAAGTTACGAACATCGTAGGCATATGTCCTGCAATTATAAAATCATCGAAAAATCCGAGATGATTTGAAATCACTAGATGATTTTTGTTCTCTTTGGGGAAGCCCAGCAAATTTACTTTAACGTTAAAAAGCTTCAGCAGGAGTCGACTCCAAAACGACACACTGGAGGTGAATAACTTTCGTCTTTTAACAACATCTTTTGTGGTAAAATGAATACTGAACCCCATTAACAAAAACCCACATACCATACCAAGAAATACAATGATCTTAGAGCTTCTTCTTAATGCCTCAAAAACTTTAGACATGAACATGGTTCCCCCTCGCCAATGATAGAGTTGGCTTTGCGGCACTATAGACTGAAAGCACTAACAGAAAAAAGCTATTTTTTTGCTAAACCTAAGAAATCGGAAAAGGGAGCTTATATGCGCTTTAAAGCCACTCCGGCGGTTAAAGGGTCGGACTGATAGACTCGATGCCATTCTTTTCAACTACGACAATGCCAATATGCCCAAATCGCCCTCCACTGGTTGACTCAAAAAACAAGTTTTTCAATTTCAATCTCAAGAAGATAAAAAGTTGCCAGATGACTTGTCCCTGAACTCAGGTTTTCGATATTTTACTATCTAAAAATGAACCCATGCTTATCGCATTTGTCTTTATTAACTTCTCAGGATAAAATAACTAAATGGCGCACAGAAATAAGCTATACTTTGAAATTGAATCCTCTCGAAACTTAAAGCTCTCAACAATTCCCACCCTAAGGGAGCCCAGTTATATTGGAGAACAAGGATACGAAGAAATACTTTCTGACAATCAACTTCGCATTGAAGAATTTCAAACCCTGCTTTACGCATCTCATCAAAAGGGATTGCTGATTATCTTTCAAGGCATGGATAGTTCTGGCAAAGATGGCGCAATAAAGCACGTCATGTCTGGCGTGAATCCACAAGGCTGCTCGGTAACTAGCTTCAAGACTCCCTCGCAAAATGAGCGGGATCATGATTTTCTTTGGCGATGCAATCAAAATCTGCCGACCCGAGGGCAGATTGAAATATTTAACAGATCGTATTACGAGGAAGTTTTAATTTCGAAGGTCCATCCTGAACTCCTGAGTCTTGAAAAAATCACCAGCAAGCCCACTCCACATTTCTGGAATAAGCGCTATCAAGACATCGTTCATTTTGAACATTATTTGCATCGCCAAGATTTCGAAATTATTAAAATTTTTATTCACATCTCGAAAGCTGAGCAAAAACGTCGTCTACTTTTGAGGTTTCAAGATCCAAAAAAACACTGGAAGATCTCTAGAAGTGATATCCGTGAGCGGGTCTTTTGGGCTCAGTATCAAAAAGCCTATCAAGATTGTATCGAAGCGACCTCTTCAATAAGTTGTCCGTGGTATATTGTTCCTGGCGACGACAAAAAGAACGCGCGTATTAGCATCTCGCAAATCTTAATTGCTAGATTTTTGAAGATGAACTTGAGCTTTCCAAAACTGAGCCATGACGATTTGAAAAAACTTAAAAAAATGCAGGCTATACTTAAAGGCCGATAGCACGCCCCTGAAGTTGACTTGTACAGTGCGGGCAACGTGTCGCCTGGGGATTAACCGGCATGCAGCAGAAAACACAGGTAGGCTCGCTGACCGAGGCATCTTTTTGAGTTTTGAATTTTTGCATGAGTTTAATTAATAAGAAGACGCAAAATCCAACGATTAGAAAATCAATTAGATTATTTAAAAATATTCCATAATTTAGAGTTGGAACTCCGGCATTTTTTGCCTCTCTTAAGTTTTCGAAATGGGTCGCACCTAAATTAATAAAGAGATTTGAGAAATCAACCTTACCTAGAAGCAAGCCAACGGGGGGCATGATTATATCCGTTACTAAAGAGCTTATGATCTTGCCGAACGATGCGCCGATGATAATCCCAGTTGCCAAATCAATTGCATTTCCTTTAGCTAAAAAGGTCTTAAATTCTCTTAGCATTCGCTATTTGCCTCCACACAAAATTTAGCAAGCCAAACTCAATTAAAAAGCCCAATATGGCCCACTGCCAAGACTTGAAGATTTCGTTTCAATTCCTGAATAGATAGTACGACCTAAATGAAACGGAAATCCCCAATCAAACTGTTGAAGGTTGCCGTTGCCGCCAAGATTATTAAGGACGCCGTTGGCACCGGTAAACCCTGCGGTAATTTCATGGGTATTGCCGACATAAAATGGTACACTTGAGGTCACCGAAGTTGTCTGAGACTGTATTGTCGCTCTTAGTGTAAGCGGCGAAGTCGGGCAGAAAAATCCGGTCTCAACGGTGCACTTAATGATCTTGCTGTCGGGAAAGTATAAGCCGTTAGAACCGCTATCGATAAAGCTTTGGGTATTACTCGTGCCATCATATACCGTTGTGATATTAGCATATTGATCGGCAGCAAAAACATTTAGACTAGGTGGAATATTATTTGAACTGGTACCAATGCCAATGGTCATCGTACCGTTTGCCGAGGCGACCCCACTTAAGGATACGGACGCAAAACTTAAAATAACCCCATTGTTATCAACTGGCAAAGCCGCAACTGGATTAATTATTTGCGATGTGAGCGGAAGTACTGTGTCTACGCAAGTAGTGAGCGTCGGACACTTAAAATATACTCCTGAAACAATCGGAGTCACGCAAGCAGTTCCACAGTCATAAAGCAATAGTCCAACACCTAAAATACCATTAAACCCAGCAGAGGCTGGATCTAGCATCAAGGTATTGCATGCTGGACTCCCCATTACAGTTGGTACAGTAAAAGCTGAATTGATCACCTGAATTGGGACATAAACCTTTGGTTCGCCACCTAATCCAACATCAGCTCGCTGCACCGGCCCCCAAGTACTACCTGAGCCAAATGATGCACATTCTACCACCGGATTTGAACCGACACCAGTGGTAACCGGCGTAAGCACTGTGGTCCCCAGTGCTGAACCGAAAACCCTCAAGCCATAGCTACCAGTATCTAATAAAATATTAGGAATGGTGGTGCAATTGCTCGTGCCATGCTGACAGACGGTAACACTCACACATGGCTCATTAATGTAGCCGTTAACTCCACAATTTCCCACGGTCACCGGCATAACATTGGCGGCAGTCGAACCAAAATTGAGGGGCACCGTAACCCCCGGAAGATTCGTCGCGGTCTGATTGGTATTTGCCGTAGACCCACTGCAATTCATAAAGCTCACTGCTTGAAAAATAAAAATTACGCTAAGCGCAATAAATTTTAATATTTTCTGCTTCATTTTAATTCCTGAAGTGAAAAATTTGTGGGCAACAAAACTGGATCATAAGCCTCTCCGCGCACATCTCTCATATGGCCCGACATCTTGACTGAGACCTTTGAAGAATTAATATGCAGTGGCGCCCTACCAATTGCTTTTACTTTTTGAGCCTTGAGTTTTTCAAATTCAGGATGGTAGTTGCCTAAAACTAAAGAAAGATCAGGATGTTTAATCCCCCTCCAAGTAACTGCGAAAACCACACCATTTGGAAGGACATATTCACGAACTGCGACCCCACCTAGAGTACTTTCTTGAACACTATACGATGATCCTTGAACTAAGATTTTTTGCGCCTGCAACTTCTGACTTTGAACGATTTGGCCTGGAGTCGCCTGACTAATATTTTCCGGGTCAGCTGCTGTTGGTGTAAAGACCCTACCACCTAAGGTGGCAAATGCCTCGATTGAACAAAAAACCGCAAAACCCATTAACCAGACCAATACAAAAGAATGTTTCGACTTCATACTGAAATATGTATCCATCACCTAAACCTCTTTAAGAGATTAAACTTTACCTCTGAATAGTTTACGACAGAATCACTGCAAAACTTTGATATTTTTATTTTTTTATCAAAACGATATTAAGTCAGATCCACAATGTCCTTTTTGAGATTAGTGTCTCAGATTAAGACAGAACTAATGTGGGTAAAATGTGGAAATCCTGGGTTCAGGGACAGGGCCCTGTCTTTTTTTAGTTGGTCTCGTTACTTGGTCTCGTTACTCTACGTAAAAATACTCTACGTAAAAATTGAGGACATATTACGGCACCAAATTTGTGAGTTATACATCGCCAGATATCATAGCCACTCATGGTTGCTAATTTTTACTTAATAAAAACAGTATCCTGCGACAAAAAGTTCGCCTGGCACTTGGCTTGCTCTTATTCTAAAGTATGAAAACACTTATCCTTAAAAAATTGTTTCTAGTGGTTACTCTCCTTCAAATGACGGCTTTCATGATGAGCTGTTCAAGTGGTGGCGGAGGCGGCGGAGCTGTCCCAGTACCCGCTGTGACCTACGCATTTAATGCAGCAGGAACCTGTATCAATACCGTGACCCAACAGCCGGCAATCTCACCAACTTTATGTACCGCTGGCGGAGTTGGCGTAATAGCTGGCTATGGATTAAATCCCACCACTGGCCAATGTGTACTCATCGCAACGGGCGCGATTGCACCTTCACCTACTTATTGCGGAACTGGCGTTGGCGGTGGTCAAGTTTGTAACGGTCAGTATACTTGGATGGGACCAGCGGGCCCTCAAACAGGCACTTGCAGTCCAATGGGTCCGTATACCTGTAGCGGATACACGATGATCAATTCAGCTGGCCAATCGGTTCTTTGCCTTTAATAGTTATTTACCCTTTATATAAATCCCGCAATAGGATTTTTAAATGCTATACGGAAACGAATCGATATCGACTTATACTCCAAGCAATATTTCAATTTGGATGGCCCTTGCCTTTCAAGGTGGCGTCCTAAATATTGGTGGCTTTTTAGCCTGTGGTCGATTTGTTTCGCATGTAACTGGCTTCGCTACCCATTTTGGAGTCGAAATAAATAGACAAGATTATTCAAGTGCGCTGGGTATGCTATTGGTCCCATTATTTTTTCTCATTGGCGCCATCTTAAGTGGCTTACTCGTCGATATACGCTTAAAACTTCATAAACGCCCTAAATATTATATCATCTTTGGTGTGCTGTTCTTACTTTTGCTTTTCATCGTGATCAGTGGTTTCAATGGCGCTTTCGGGGACTTCGGTGGAGCGCTTTCGTTAAATGACTACGGTCTGCTTGCGCTGCTCTGCCTCATTTGTGGAATGCAAAACGGCATGATCACCACGGTTTCAAGGGCCGTAGTGCGAACCACCCATCTTACTGGAGTCACCACCGACCTAGGCATCGGGATCGTTCGAGTTTTGCACCGCAAACGCTTAGACTCTCCAATTCAAGAAGAGTTTCGTGCTATTCTTGTTCGTATCGGCATCATCATCTTCTTTGGCTTAGGATCTGTTGTTGGCGGTTTTGCGTTTACTCGCCTTGGATACAAAGGATTCGTTTTGCCTTTATTTATAACCGGGATCTTGTTTCTTTCAACGCTCTATTTTGATCGAACTAGAAGGCATGCTAAATTAGAAACTAAGATGGAAACTATCCTCAAAACCAAACTTAATGCAAAGTTTAAAAATAAGTTTAAAACTAAGTCAGTCTAAACTAATTTAATTCTTGAATAAATAGTGGTTCGCGTAGATTCATATCGGTCAATCTCGCATCCGGATGATTGCGTCGCATTTCACGATTGAAGAGTTTTTCAATCTCTTCTTCGCTCCTCTCAATTGCAGCTAAATGAAATCTTTCTAAAATCATTTTAGCCGTAATAGCAGCTGTCGCCTGAGAAGTTCCTGACATTTTACCCATCTTACCGCCTGGCAAACTGGACCAAATATCTTTGCCGGGAGCATGCTCTGCAACAGTGCGCTTGCCGAAGTTGCTGGTCGACAAAAGCCTGCCATCGGCGTCAGTAGCCGCTACTGCCGTGATATTTGACAAATGATAACTCGCCGGAAAAAACGGCAAGAGATCATTGTCGGCATGCTCGTTTCCGGCAGCCGCAATCACCATGATCTTAGCAGTTTTAGCCTTTAATAAAGCCTGATACTCTGGCGCTGAAGGGGCCCTGCCCCCAGCAGAGTAGTTGATGTAGCTTGCATTCATCTTAGTGGCATATTCAATAGCTTTGGCCGTTGCCAGCAGCACCTTTTCTCCTGAAGCGCCCCGGTCAAAAAATTTAAGCACCATCAATTTAACCGGCGCATGTCTTGAAACATTCTCTGGCCTTCTTGAATTGAGCAGATTTTTACTCTGGGAAATGCTATGGGAGATGCTATGGGAGATGCTATGAGAAATGATAATACCTGCGACGTGAGTTCCATGACCAATTCGATCCCCAATGTTATTATTGTTAGCTAAAAAATTCCAACCATGGACATCGTCGATATAGCCATTGGCTTCATCATCAATTTGATTGAAGGATTTATTGCGCCCAAGAGAATCCTTTCCAATCTCTCCAGGATTAGACCAGATCTGATCTCTTAAAATAGGATGATGAATATCCACCCCCGTATCAATCACCGCTACTATTGGTAAAAACTCGTTCTGAGAAAAAGAAATTGCCTCTGACCTCTCAACTCCTCCCAGCATTGAGATTACCCCACATAAATTGATTAACATATTTTGATATTTCAAGTTCATTATTGAACCTCCTTGCTGAGGCTCAATGCAATTTCAGGTCATGCTCTAGATGGGATAAAATCGAATGGGGCTGGCAAACTCAAGACACTGTCAGTGAAATTTCGAACAGCGAAAATCTTGAGACAGCATTTTAGTTTTTAGAATTATTGACTTGAAGTTGACGATGTCAAACTTTCAAACACTTGATAAGCCCTCGCTTGGTTTGGTTGATCCAATCATGGCGAGCCGCTTAGAAACAGTTTAGCGCCAGCCACGACCGATTTCGGTTTTTCGGTTTCGGCTGCAGTTATGGGTGGGTCAGTCGATAAAAATTATGCGACTCGTTCTGAGACAACTGCCAACTGAGCCACAGTGAGCTGATCTCGGCCATTATGCTTTGAAGCATATAGAGCAGTATCAGCTCTCTTTAACCATTGATCGACTGACTCATTAATCAGGAGCTGTGCGATACCCATAGAAGCAGTGAATGCAATCTTTAGCTCGCCATGAACTAGTATATCTTTTCGAATTCGATGAATTGCTTCTTCTGCCTTCTTAATGGCGTGTTCAAGCGCAAAACCCGGAAGCAGTACCGCAAATTCTTCTCCACCAATTCGGCAAACCATATCTTCTGGTCGAGAAAATACTTCATTCAAAAGGTGAACAAATTCTTTTAAAACGAAATCGCCGATATCATGTCCATAGCTATCATTGATTCTTTTGAAAAAATCAATATCAAGGACAATCATTGATACTGGGTTTTCAGAAATTTCGAATATTGTTTTGCAGCGTTTAGCTTGTTCATCGAAGCTTCGACGATTGAACGCTCCGGTGAGATGATCTAAGTTGACAGCTTTATGTGCTTCAGAGAGTTGTTTCTTAATGGTCGTCAAATTTTTTCGAATGGATTTAATTCTCTTTTGTCTTCGCTCATCCTTCTGAGCATGGGTATCAATATAAAGATTGATGAACTCTCTAGACCTTGCTCTTAAGGCGTCAATCGAATTGCTCTCAACAGCTTCACGAAGCAGATTGAGACTTAAATTTACGGTTTCGTCTTTCTTCTTTTCGACACTGAGCTCTTCGGCAAGTTGGTCTGCAAAATCCCAAATGATGCCCTTAAAATCCTCAAAGGTGTTTTGAATATAACCATGTTCTTCTGTGCGATAGCTTGAAAACCACTGCCTAAAGCGAAACAATACATCTTCATGAGATTTCTTTGCATCAACCTGAACTAGTTCTTTAGAGAACGCATCAAGAGTTGCGCGTACTTTTCTGATGGGATGCTGATCAATTTGAAAGAGATGGCGATTGTAAACATCAATCAAATAAAGAATCGTTGCGTGCTCTTCTGAAAGCGGCACCGACTTCTCTTTTGATTCAATAGTTAAGCCCAATTGGTCGAGGAGATTTGACATCCAAAGCTTCATTCATGGCCTCCCATATTATAATAGAATGCTTCGGTTGCTTTTGTGTAAAGATCAATAGACGAAGGTCTGGGTTCATGGACAGTAAAACAGTTAACTCGGATTAAAAGCGATGCCGCACGAGCTCAGGGGAAGTGAGGCCGGCACCCTTGTTTCAGGTGCCGCGGCAGAAATCAAAACAGCCCGCCCAAGACCGAGATTTAAAAAGCAAAACCGAATTCAGTCGCAGCTGCCCCAAAACTGAACCCGCTCACGCAAACATCTGAGACTAACTTCAATCGCATTTCTTACCGGGCACTGAAATGATATCATCAATAGCAAGACCTCCCGCCGGCGGAAAATTGGTGTCAAAAAACTGCCCCTTCCCCTGTTCTGCCATGGCGCTTAAATTTCTTTTACTTGATGCATATTGAGCATCCTCGGCCGGATCAAATAATACCATGCTGGCAGTAGCGAGCGCTGATCTTTTGACTGCTGCATTCATGACAAGCTCAATCATTGATTTCAAATGTTCCGCAACCGGCGCTGAAATATCTGAGGGCTGACCATCTGACATAAAAACCAAAACATAATTCCATGAAATCTTACTTTTGTGATCTTGATTGATCATATCTTTAACTGCATCAACTGCCTGACCATAGTTGGTTCCGCCAAAGCCTCTTACTTTAGAAAAAAGCCTCAATGCTTGAGCAAGATCACCGCTATCGCCAAAAACATTCGGAGGCAGGCCCTTTCTCGTAGCATTCACAAATTTTTGATTCGCAATATTGAAGACATAGGTATCGTCATCAAAAAATCCAAAACTATAACTGAAGTTGGTTTTGGCTCCATACTTGGTTAAAAAATTCTCAATGGTTTGGGCGCGAATTATTTGATTCAGATCGGTATCAAGAGTTGATCCAGAATTATCGACCATAAAAATAATTCGTAAATTATCTGTGGTTTGCTCAATCGTATCGACACATTTCACCGGCGTCGCCGTAGGTTGAGGAAGCGAAATAACCGGTGTCGGCTGAGCAACCGGCGCCGGCAAGGGAGACTCAACTTGCTGACTCGAAGTAGAGTCCTTTGTGGTAAAGTCAACTTTGGTACATGCTAAGAACGAAAAAACTATTGTTATCCAGAAAATTTTCATTGGCCTTCCCCTCGTGAGAAAGACTCTGCTCAAACCAACTCAGGTTAAAATAGTTACAATTTTAAACTGGAACATCGTCGCATATAAAATTCAAATCGCCCCTGGTTTCTAAAGAATTCGATCTAATTAAAAACGTCGTTGCTGTTTCAATAATATTGGACTAGCCTAGTTTCTAAATATTAGCCAGATGCTACCGGAGATTATATGAAAGACACTAAAACTCATTTTAAGCTTTTAATACTTGGTGCCGGTAGCGGCGGTACCTCGCTTGCAGCACGCCTCAAAAAGTCGTTGGGCGCCGAAAACATTGCCCTCATTGAACCCTCTGAAACTCACTACTACCAGCCTTTGTGGACATTGGTAGGCGCGGGACTGGTAAAAAAAGAAACCACCGCGCGGCGTATGCAAGACGTGATCCCTGTTGGCATTAAGTGGTTTAAGGACTCGGTGATAAAAGTTGATCCGATTGCAAAAAAAGTAGTCTGCGGATCAAGCGCGCAACTGACTTATGACTACCTCATTGTGGCAACGGGACTTAAACTTGATTTTCAAAAGATCAAAGGGATTGAAGGCAACCTAGGAAAAAATGGTCTTTGTAGTATATATCAATACAAGGATGCAGAGACTACAGCAGAAATGATCCAAAATTTTAAGGGCGGCGAAGCAATATTTGTCATGCCGCCGGTGCCAATAAAATGCGCTGGGGCACCACAGAAAATCATGTACTTAGCTGACGATATTTTTAGAAAAAATGGTGCCCGTCAACACACAAAAATCACTTTTACTGTAGCAGGAAAGGTCATTTTTGGAGTCCCGCTCTTTGCCAAATCACTCAATGAAGTCGCAAAGCGCAAACAAATTGAAGTTAAATATTCACACAAATTGCTTGAAGTTATAGCTGATAAAAAATTGGCCATCTTTGAAAAATCGAGCGAATTGAATGTTGAAGGTAAAATTGAAACCAAAACCGAAAGCATAACTCTCTCTTACGATCTATTGCATGTCGTACCTCCAATGAGTGCTCATGATTATGTACGTGAGTCGGGCCTTGCTTTTACCGCCGGACCACAAACTGGCTGGCTAAAGGTTGACCAAACGACACTTCAGCATAGTGACTTTGCAAATATTTTTGGCATTGGCGACGTCACTGGAGTACCTAACTCTAAAACTGGCGCTGCCATTCGAAAGCAAGCTCCAGTTGTTGCGCAAAATATTCTAGCTGTAATGGCAGGGCGCCCGCCGACGGCTAAATATGATGGCTACTCTTCTTGCCCATTAATTACCGGCATTGGCAAAGTTATCTTAGCTGAATTCGGTTATGACGGAAAACTCTTGCCATCTTTCCCAATGGATATGTCAAAAGAACGCCGGAGCATGTGGATTCTAAAAAAGAATTTACTGCCGCGAATGTATTGGCAAGGAATGATGAAAGGCAGAATGTAAGTCAGGTTTTAGGCTCTAAGAGAACCAATATGATTTGATGGCTACTTCGTTAAAACAGTCAGTTTTAAAAACGCCACCAAATCCGTTTCCAGATCCAATATTTTTTGCTCAAGCTTAAGGATGCCTTTTTCAGAGAAATCCCACTGGCAAAGGCTAGCCTCTCTGGCCTTTAAATCCGTGCGAATTCCTCTAAATCCGGCATCTTTAAGCTCGCGCAAGAATTTCTCTAAACTTGGCGCATTCCAAGCTGAAATTTCTACAGCCTCAGCATCCACGTCAACTGAAAGTGACAATTGGGTCAGGCTCAAAGCTTTCCAGTCTATTACAATATTTAAAGCCTCCTCGGTATCAGATGTCCCGAGAGCCCTCAACAGCCTAAATATTTCAGCACGCAATCTTCTTCGCAAAGCCGCTCTTGCCGCCTGCTCCCGCTCTCTAGCCGACTGTAAATCTTGTTCCCGTTCTTGTGCCAACTTTTCTGAGTGCTGAATTGCAGATTTACCACCAAGGCCGACAAAATCAGATTTGAGGCGATCCCACTCTTCAAGCAAAGAGGAGTCGACAGAGCGAATAATTAAAGCTAGTTCAACTTCGATTTCTTTTAGCTCTTCGTTTTTAAAAGAATCTGGCACGGTCTGCGAAAGCACTTTGAAAACCTCATTGATCGTGCGCAACAATCCACCTTCGGCACGACTCAATTCATATTCACGAATATAGTCTGCAAAACCGTAGCCATTTTCAAGCATTTCTCTGACGATCGCCTTTGGCCTAATATTCTCACCACCTACCCAGGGGTGACGATCTGACCATTCATTAAAGCTTGAGTAAATAAAATCACGAAGTGGCTTTGGATGCTCGACGGCATCTAATTTTTCTTGGCGCTCTTCAAACTCAACACCCTCTTCGCGAAGTTTTAGAAACAAGGCTTGCCTGACTCTGTCGGTTTGCTTTCGTAGGATTAAATCAGGCGATTCAACGATTGCCTCGCAGAGCGTGACAACGTCGAGTGCGTAGCTTTCACTATCAGACTTAAGTAGCTTTAATGTATCAATTAACCAAAGTGAGAGGGATTGATGAAGTGAAAAGTCTTGCTGCAAATCCACCATAACCGCAAGCGGCTTTAAAGTAATAATTTTTCGCTCCACAAGTGAGCGAAACAGCTCAAAGGCTCTTTGCCGATGCTTCTTCTTATTCGGCTCAGTCTCGTGACTCAAGCGAATCAGTTTTTGCAAAGCCCTACAGCCGTCTTCATTTTTTCTCGATAGAACTGAAAGCACCAAAGCATGATCAACCTTAAAACGAGAAACCAAGGGTTCAGGCTTAGACGCAATTAGCTTTTGAAAAGTCTCTTTTGACCAAATAACAAAGCCCTTTTCAGGCGGCTTCGCTTTGACGATCTTTTTTGCTTTGGCCGGATTCAATGCTGCTTTTTTCTCAAGCTTTATATTTTCTATTATGTGCTCAGGCGCCTGGGAGATAATATAACCCCGATCATCAAATCCCTTCCTCCCCGCCCGGCCGGAGATTTGATGAAAATCCCTACTCGACAGAATCGCTGTTTTTTCTCCATCATATTTGCAAAGCTTGGTTAGTAGTACACTGCGAATCGGAATATTAACTCCGACGCCCAAGGTATCAGTTCCCGATATCACCTTTAAGTGTCCTTCTTGCGCGAGCTTCTCAACTAAGATTCGATATTTTGGCAATAGACCAGCATGATGCACTCCCACACCGTGTTTTAAAAAGCGCGCAAGTTCTTTACCATAAGGTGAACGAAATGAAATCTCTTTTAGGCGCTCTAATATTGCTTTTTTTTGTTCTTTAGTTAAGAAATCAATGCTCATTAAGTTTTGCGCTTCATCGGCAGCAAGATTTTGCGTGAAATTTACCAAGTAGATAGGAGCCCTACCCGAACTGACTAAATCTAAAATTGTTTCATGCAAATGAGTCTCAGATCTATACTCAAATTCAAGCGGCACCGGACGATCCCCACCCACGATTATACGTGTTGACCGATGGGTGAGAGCACTCATTTTTTCAGCGAAAAAATCCATATCCCCAAGTGTCGCAGACATCAATAAAAACCGGGCACCAGATAGCTCAAGCAAAGGAACTTGCCAGGCCATTCCTCGTTCACGGTCAGAGTAGTAGTGAAATTCATCCATGACGATATCATTCACTTTAGCAAGAGCGCCCTCATGTAGAGTCATATTAGCTAGTATTTCGGCCGTACAACATAGAATCGGTGCGTCGCGATTGACACTTCCGTCACCAGTCGCAAGACCCACATTTTCTGCGCCAAAAAGCCTGCACAAATTCAAGAATTTCTCATTCACCAAGGCTTTAATCGGACAGGTATAGACTGATTTTTTGCCAAGAGAAATTGAAGAATAAATCAATGCTTCAGCAACAAGGCTTTTGCCACTCCCCGTCGGCGTATTGAGAATGACGTTGTCTCCAGAAAAAAGTGAGAGAATGGCTTCTTCTTGTGCCGAATAAAGACTTAGGCCTTTTTCAGAAACATAATTTAAAAACCGATCCAGTAGTAGTTCTCCGGCATCAGCCTTTGATAATTCTTCAAATTTTGGGATCGCTATCAAATTTAACTCCCGAGGTCGTTTTCGTATGAAATTTAGAGTCCGTGAAAAGAGCCTAGCGGTCAAGTCATGTGCTATCTCAATGCAAGAACAGCCTTTTACTTGAGACTCTTAAAGTTATGTGGTGATAATAGCTTGTGGTCTAGACTCTAGGAGCCTTAGCCCGGATATTTCATGAGAGTTAAAAAGATAGCTGGCCTTTTTTAAAATTAAACCCAGATTGTAATTAGTTACACAACAAGATGGGGAAAAGGCAG
>JAYVXS010000073.1:0-20854 GCA_043784965.1 Bdellovibrionales bacterium | reverse complement strand
CGTCGAGCAAAAAATAGTTGATCCTATCTCAATCTACAAATTTAGTCGGACACAAATTTCATAAAAAGTCTAAAACAACAATTTAAGGGGCCAGTTTTTGGACATTAAATTGAATTATTTTGCTTGAGCCAAGCCTGCCATTGGAGGCGCTTGAGATGGGGCGCCTCATCGAATTTTCCCAGTTTTTGATTGGTGAGACGCTCAAGAGCTCTAATTGCAGGAAGATGAAGACTTTCATCTCGATCTGAAAGAAGTACACCAAACTTTTGCTCACTACCATTTTCTTCAATTTGTGCCAGGCTTTCAACAATTTTTCTTCGGATCCAGAGACTTTGCTTACCTCTAAAATTTTCTTTAGCGCTGAGTTTCTGCCATAAAAGATTTTTACTATTGCCATCTTTGTATTGGGTCATAACATCAACAGCCGCTGATCTAACCACAAGAGCTTTATCAGAAAGCAATTCTTTTGCCCATTGAAGTGCCTGATCTCGATCGATCTGCACACTACTAATTAAAGCTGCATTTCGCAAATACCAAACCTTTGAATGAAGGGCTTGTTTAAGCTCAGGCAAGCTCAATCGGCCTCCTATTCGGCCCATAGCTGTTACCGCACGCCAACGAGCCTCCATAGGAGCCGAGTCGTCATTCATAAGCATAATCAAATTTTTATATCCGGCCGCTCCTTCAGAACGTAATGCTGAAATGCGATTCTCAAGGGGCAGGCCAAGGGCCACCAGGGTTTCAGATCTAGTAACCGGGTTCGAGCTGTGAAGTGCAATTGTGGCAAAGCTAGGTAATACCAACAGCTGAATGAAAATTGGCGCTAATAGATTTTTACAAAAATATTGCATCATGCTTTCGCCTTTATTTGTTGTTGCTCGGCTTCAAATTCACTCATGAGATCTTCAACAGCCGATTGTTCTTTTTCACTTGGATTTTTTGGTCCACCCAATTCTCTAACCTCTGCCAATAATTTTTCAGTATCTAATAAGTCCGCCATGGGATCTGACTCAGCCCCATCACCGTCACCGTCTCCGAGCTTCTCGATTTCTTGCAGCATCTTTGAAGTATCAAGGTCACCTTCTAAAGGAGATCGAACCGATCTATCGGCCACAAGGGGTGCCGGGCTCATAAGAGGCTCTGGCGCTTGAAGCGGAACTGTATTTGAAACTTCACTAGCTACAGAAATTTTTGGCGCTGACTGTCGATCAACGACCGCTTGAAAATCTCGCAATACTTGGTCTTCAGACTCATTAGGCTTTGCCACTGCCGGTTCGGCCAAATTCAGAGCTGCTATTCTTGGCAGTGCCTTTGGAGGTTCTTCTATAGCGGCTTTGATTTCGGGCGCTGGCTCCTCTATTGGCTTTGGAGCTTTCTCTTGCATAAAACCTTGGGGCGGCGCCACGTCTATGACTTTTTCTTCAAGCTCAGGCGAGGCGATGGATTTAGGTGCAAGAATAGAGACGGGCGTTGGGGCCTCAACTTGAGCAATCACCGCCGCGGAGACCTCATCAGCCGATTGCCTGCTGACTGGTTCCTGCATAACAGCTGCGGCAGGTAAGGATTTGATATTTTCAAGTTCTAACTTTAACCTTGCGTTTTCTACTTTAAATTTAGAAATATCCGCAAGCTCTTCTTCGATAATAGCGTATTCACTTAATTTGCTCTGTAGCTCTTGAATTTTCGCCAATGCATCATCATTCGAATTTCCGGACTCGGCTGGAGCTTTAGCGGAAACGACCTTTGCCTGCGCCAATTCAACTTCTAGTGCTTTAATTTTTTGCTCTCGCTCATTAACTTCAAATTTCAATTTATCAAGCGCCACCGTATCAACAACTGGGGCGCTTATAGGCGCCGGCTGATTTTTTGGTGCTGGAGCAACTTCTTCTTCGTCTTGGATCCCTGAAACTGGGCCGGCAACTGATAAAGGGGCACTTTGTCCTTGCGGAATTTTTTCAATTACTCGCTTTAAGGTCTCTTCAATTCCACTCAAATCAATGTCATTTTGTTTTGATTTATTTGCTGGCAATAATAATATAAATATAACGGTAAATAACGCCAGGCCGATACTTACGCCAATCAGCATTTCGCTATGGGTGATAATATAATGTAAAATATCTTGTGCATTCATCTAATTGCTATAAGTCTACCTAAATTGTCGCCAAAGTAAAAGACTCTTGATACAATGAGGTCCAGGCGGATTTCAAAAGTCGACTTAGAGCTGGTTTACAACAAGGGTCTGACGAAGATCTAGTTTTTGAAAAATACGCTAAGTGAGGAGGCTTTATGCCAAAAGAATTTGATCTTATTATTGCCGGGGGCAATTGCGCCCTTACCGATCAAAATGGTCAAGTACATTTCGAAGAGCTTTCAATTGGAATCAAAGCCAATAGAATTCAAACTCTTGAAGCCGGTCTTGAAAAAAACCACAGCGCAAAAAAAATTCTAAATGCTCAAGGACTTCACATCCTGCCAGGAGTAATCGATACTCAAGTCCATTTTCGCGAACCCGGCTTAACCCACAAAGAAGATCTTGCGAGCGGAACATTAGCCGCCATAGCCGGTGGAGTAACCAGCGTTCTAGAAATGCCCAATACCAAACCCGCAATTACCACTCAGGAGCTTTTTGTTCAAAAATGTGAACTTGCACGAAATCGGATCTGGTGCAATATCGGATTTTTTATCGGGGCTTCTGAAAAAAATAAATACGAACTTAAAGATCTTGAAAAGCTTAAAGGATGCTGTGGAATTAAGATTTTCATGGGAAGCAGCACCGGAGATTTACTGGTATCAAATGAAGAAAGTATTTTCGAAATTTTAACTTCGACCAAGGGCCCGATTGCGGTACATGCTGAAGACGAAGATCTTCTCAATCAAAGAAAAAAAGAATATGAAAGCTGTAATGATGTCCGCGAGCATGCCAATATCCGGAACGAACTGGTTGCGCTGGCAGCAACTCAGAAAATTGTAAGGCTTGCTGAGAGAGCGAAACACAAGGTTCATATTCTTCATGTCAGTAGCCAAGAAGAAATGGAGTTTTTAAGAGACCACAAAAAATATATAACAATCGAAACAACGCCGCAGTTTCTCCTGATGCAAGCACCTGAGTGTTACGAAGAATTGGGGACCAAGGCTCAAATGAACCCGCCTATTCGAGGCAAGCGCCACAAAGAAGCCGTATGGAGGGCTTTGGAGAACGGTATTGTCGATGTTATCGGAACAGACCATGCCCCGCATACACTAGAAGAAAAGGCTTTGGCCTATCCGAATTCACCATCGGGCATGCCTGGAGTTCAAACCTTAGTTCCACTCATGCTTGATCTGGTCAACCAAAGAAGACTCAGCTTAGAAAAAGTGGTCGAATTATTATGTCACAATCCAGCGAAAATTTATCATATCAAGAATAAAGGCCATTTGAAAATAGGCTATGATGCCGATCTCACAATTGTTGACCTTAAAAAGCAGATGAAAATCGAAAACTCATGGATCAAGAGTAAGGTTGGTTGGACTCCCTATGACCAGCTAAAGCTTAGTGCCTGGCCCTTTGCGACCCTCATTGGCGGCCAGATCGCAATGTTAGAGGATGAAATTTTAGGTTTACCGTCTGGTCAATTATTAGAGTTTGAAAGATAGCGATGACCGCTTTCCCGAATTGATCGGCTAATTACTGGCGACGCCTGCGCAGTGCTTTATAATACTCAGTTGCGCCGAGCCTTCTCCTAGATGGGATGCGACTAGAGAATAGGCTTTTTCGCATTCTAGATTTAGAATTTGTGAGCTAAGATTCACATAAAAAGATCCGTGTTCACAACTTTCAGAACCCTGACTCAAGACCATCGAATTGGCGGCGTCTTCAACCAATTGCCACTGCACCCGCTCAGTACTTCGAGCAAGCGAGCAAATACCACCAGCGCGTAGAACCTGACTACTTGGACTTAATTCTAAGCTTGAGGCTGCAAAAAACATCTGGCTTTGACCATTGGTCGAAGTGACCACTCCGTTCGATGAACCACCCGTGAGAGGATTTGCAATAAAATTAGGGTCCGTGCTTTGAGCCGCCTGATTTACCGGCTGGGCGCAATTTTGATACTGAATCAAACCCGCAAATGCCGTGACTAAAAGAAATAATTTAGGTCTTATTCTACTGGCGCTATACTTTGTCTTCATAGATTACAGTATCTCGTAAATTTATCAAATGATCGAGATTTACCTAGACCATTCTCAAGATGGGGCGATTCTCGTATCAAATTCAGACGTATTTCAAGCTCTGTCTTTTTTGGATGAGCTTGATTTAAAGGACTACTTCATGGGATGAAGAACTATGCGCATTCGTGAACTTGAACTTGGCGATCTTGAAAAAGTAAAAAAATTTACCGATATTGGTATCGGCAAAAACTATTTTTCAATTACTGAGCTCAAAGAAAATTTTGCAAAATCTTGCTCAAATGGCGTCATGTGCTCATTTGTTTTAGTTGATGAAAAAGAGCAGATTATGGGGCTAAGACTTGCCTATCCTCCTGGCTCTTGGAGCAAAGGCAAAGGCAATAAATTAAGACCTGATCTGTGGAAGGTCGAAATCAAAAAAGTAGGCTACTTTCAAAGTCTGTTTTTATCCGACGAAGCAAAGGGCCAAGGACTCGGACCAAAATTATCAGATGCCGCCATCGCAGCCTTTAAAAAATTGGGCGCACTTGCTGTGGTCACCCATGCTTGGAAAGAATCGCCCAACAACTCATCGCTCAAATATTTGCGCCGCTTTGGCTTTGAAACTGTCGCCACCCATCCCCACTACTGGATTGATGTCGACTACGAATGTAGCCTCGACGGCAAACCCTGCAAATGCACCGCCGAAGAAATGATTAAGTATATTTGATTCACCACTCGTGTAACTTGGATTTATGAATACTAATTTTCCGTAAGTCTGAACTGGCATAATTTTGCGTATACCTCAATTGAAAGTATTGCCTTGTGGCCCACCCCAAATGCCAAAATTAATTGGATCCGAGAACTTCGGGTCAGGCATAGTGCTCATACGAGTGGATCCAGCACAAAATAAACTGACTTTATATCCTTGAACTATGTCACCTGAATATATATAGCCCATAAGGAAAGCGTCGCCGCCACAGTAATCAACATCGGGTGCTGTAGGCGGCATTTTGTTCGCGAGCCAATAGAGCAGGGCCACTTCCTCAAATTGAATTGAATTGATTCAAATCAACTCGATATAGCTCCATTTGCCCGACACTAAATGTATTAATTTGAGATTTTAACAAAAAATAGCATGCAGTTTAGCGGCAGCTGCAACGGATCTCGGTTTTTCGGTTTCAGTCCCGGTTATGGTTGGGTCAGCTTGAATAAATTTGCGGCTAGTTGAATTGCTATGTTGTTCGCCAGCATGCTGATATTAGGTTCCGCTCCTGATATCGGTTTAACTGTCTCACCGCCCCTGCAAGAGCTAATTTATAGTTTTTAGCTGATAAATTTTAACTTATCCGTTTTAGCTTATCCGTTTTAGCTTATCCGTTTTATTAGTGAAAAATAAATTGGCCCGAAACCTGAACACTGATCAGGCAAAATTTGCCAACCGAATTCAGTGCGCTCCCCTATGGGAGAAGCAAAATTCAAAACTTCAACGCGGCCTGTGCGCTTCTTTAGCAGCTTGCGCATCACCTCATCGTTTTCAAATGGCGAGATTGAACAAGTTGAATAAACTGCTGACCCACCAACTTTTAGGCATTCAAATGCTGAAGCCAAAATCGCAAATTGTCTGATCGCCATATTTTGACTGCGTTTCCTGCTCCAATTTTGGATTTCTTTCTCATTGCCAATAAAATATCTTTCACCACTACAGGGCCCATCCAATAATATTTTATCATAGTGATCTTTTTGATAGAGGCACCATTTCGAAGCGTCGTGCGCGGTGATTTTAATTTGTCTAAATAGCTTTTCGGGAAGCTGCTCCTTCAATACTCGAATCAGCCTTGAGCGCCGATCTTGAGAAATCTCATTGGCCACAAGATCAATCAGGTCATCTTCGTTTGGCGCAAGAAGTGACGCCACTATTAAAGTCTTGCCGCCAGGAGCCGCACACATATCAAGGCAGGATTCACCTGGATTGAGTCCCAAGGCTAATGGCGGCAACAGTGAAGCCAAATCTAAAAAGTAAAATGGACGCTGTTCATTTTGTGTTGAAGGCAGATTACGAGCTTGCTCTTCATCTAAATATTTTTGTCCTAAAATTTCTTTAATTTCAATATTCTCTAATCCGGCATTTAGAAAGGGGTTTAATCTTGCAACCTTGACATCAGACTGGCCCATACTTTCAAAAAGTAGCGGCCAACGGGCTGCGCCAAAATGTGCATCAAAATATTTGTAAAATACCGAACTCAAAGTATCTGGAACCATAAGACCCTCTGTTGTCATAGGCCTTCTGTAGCCTTAGATCATTAGATAAATCACTTCTTGCATACATATTCAATTAATAGAAAGATGATGGCCATTAAACAGCTTTTAACGGAGGTCCCCGGTGAAAAATATCCAATCCCAACTCAAGACGCATATCTTTGTCTGCACCAATAAGAAAGCAGAAGGCGCTTGCTGTGACCTAAAGGGCGGAGCTCAGCTCAGAAAGGATCTCAAATCCTGGGTGGACACCCATTCCGAATGGAGAAAGAAAATTCGCATTAACCAATCCGGATGTCTCGATCAATGTGCTGCTGGAGTTGCCGTGGTAATTTATCCACAAAATGAATTTCTGACAGATGTGAGTCCTGGCGATCTAACGAGTCTAAAAGAGAAAATCACCAAAATCATGAACCAGTAAATATAACTGTGATTATATCTGGATATTAAATCTTTCATCCAAGCCAGCAAAATACTTTTACCAAGCGTCTAACAGAAAAAAAGTTTGATGATATTTTCAGTAAAGCTAAGAAGCTTTTAGCTGAATCGATTTAATTTTTTCTTTTACTTTAATCAATACACCTTTAGGTAAAGGCGCATAGAAGAGTGCTGGAGCCAGCGCTTGGCCCTCCTTCATCATCCAATTTAAAATTTTTATGATTTCTAGTCCTTTAGCCCTCTCCATCTCTTTATAAACAAGTAAATAAGTCATTGCGGCAATTGGATAGCTTCCCGTCCCGCCAGGATTGGTCATCGAAACACGAAAATCACTTGGCAACGTTTTCACCAGATCTGCTGCCGCCGCAGTCACTGAAGCAAGACTTGGCTTTACAAATTTACCCGTCTTATTTTTTATTTCATCTATCGCCATATGCTCTTGTTCTGCAAAAACCAACTCAACATAACCTACGGCCCCAGGTGTGTTTTTCACTACCGAGGCAACCCCTTGATTGCCCTTATTCCCCTGCCCGACAGGCCATTTAACGGTTTTGCCAGAGCCCACTTTTTGTTTCCAACTCTCACTTACTTTAGCCAAGTATTCAGTGAAAACATTTGTTGTCCCTGATGAATCGGCCCGATAAACGACCACAACATCCAAATCAGGTAGCTTTTTACCGGGATTTAAATCAGCTATTCTTTTATCATTCCACTTAGTAATTTCACCTAAAAACAAGCCAGCCAAAACCTCAGCGCTCAGTTTAATCCCGATGTTGTCTGGCCCTAAATTTTGTGTAATCGCCACTGCACCCATAACCGTAGGTATGTGCAAGATCTCTTTAGCGCCCTTCAACTCTGTATCTGTCATTGGCGCATCACTTGCGCCAAAATCGACCGTCTGATCAATTAAGTTTTTAATGCCACCACCGCTGCCAATAGGATTATAGGTAATTTCAATGCTTGGGTTTTGAGCCTTGTATGTTAGAAAGCATTTTTGATAGTAAGGCGCAGGAAAGGTTGCACCTGCACCTAGAATAGAGGTTATCTTCTCTGCATGGGCCACTATTCCTACCGCAATAAAAATTGAAAAACATAAAATTCTAAATGCCATCTATACCTCCGTTAATCTGTTTTGAAATTAAGCCAAATTGCCCGAGATTGAAAGCCCCATTATGTTTGATTACTGTTAGGGCTTGATTTTAATTTGATTTATTACCAAGATAAGAAAATGAGTCAAATTGCAGCTATCGATATTGGATCAAATGCTCTACGCCTAGTCATTGCAAAGCTTGATTCTCATCAAGAAATACATATTACCAAAAAATTTCGCGAGCCTGTGCGTTTGGGTCAAGACGTCTTTGCAAATGGGATTATCAGCAAAAAAACCACATCTTTGGCAATTGAAAGTTTTTCTCGATTTCGGCGTATTATAGAGCAAAATCGCGTCACTCACACTAAAGCATTAGCAACCAGCGCTTTAAGAGAGGCCAAAAATCGAGATGAGTTTATCGAAGACGTTCACAAGAAGGCAGGAATACTCATTAAATGCATTGATGGAGCTGAAGAGGCACGACTTATCTTTCGTGCGATCAATCATAAGTTAAATCTTCAAAAACGAAATGCAATTATCATTGATATTGGCGGCGGAAGTGTAGAAATCATAGTCTCTATTGATGGACGAGTTCGCGGAATGCAATCCTTTAAAATTGGCACCGTTCGACTACTTCAAATGATGCAAGAACGTCACTTAAAAGAGAAAAATATTCAAATTTTGCTCAATGAAAAAATGCTCAAAGTACAAAAATTCATTTCCGAAACAACAAAGAATCAAAGTATTGAACTGTGTATCGGTACTGGCGGAAACTTTGAATGCCTTGGCAAACTGAGAGTTGCCCTGCTCAATAAAACTTCAATTTATTCGATGAGCGCACTTGAACTTGAAGAACTCCAGCTGCATTTGATCAACATGACCATAAAAGAACGAATTCAATTTCTACGAATCAAGCCAGATCGTGCGGATGTAATCGTCCCAGCAAGCTTACTTGGTATGATGATTATGAAATTTGCGAATTGCTCGCTTCTCTCCATTCCTTTTGTTGGCTTAAGAGATGGCGTTCTACTGGAGCTTAGCGAGAGCTTAGCCCCTTCGATTATTCGTGCTTAAGGAGTTAAAATGAAAAGTCTTGTTATTAGAGAAGCCAACCTAGCTGATTGTAGCTTTATCTTGACCCTCATATATGAACTCGCCTGCTTTGAAAAGCTCTCACATGAAATGACCGCAAGCCTACCAGATTTAGAAAAACACTTATTTGGTCCCGATTCAAAAGCCCATGTATTAATCGCCGAGCTGGATGGTATTGGCACTGGCTTTGCGCTCTATTTTTTTAATTTCTCTACCTTTCTGGCTAAGCCAGGCATTCATCTTGAAGATTTGTACGTCAAAGAGTCCTATCGCTCGAAAGGTATCGGTCTTGCACTCCTTAAAAGGCTTTCGCAAATCGCAAAGGACAAATGCTTTGGGAGACTCGAGTGGGCGGTTCTTGATTGGAATCAAAAGGCCATCGATTTCTACATAAAAATTGGCGCAATCCCCATGAATGATTGGACCATTTATCGCATGAACGAATCCGCGATTGCAGGACTTGCGCAATCAAACTCAAAATAACTTAAGCGATCTCGCAATATAAAGCCTACATCCTTTTGCATAAAACTTAAACCAAAGACCTTAATTGCGATGGCTTCATAAACCAATTGAGCTGAGCCTTTATATCTGCCGTTCTAAAATAAAGTTCAAGACTAGCCGCACCGCCCCTCTTAAATTCGAAAAAATTTTCATCCCTTCCGGTAAGTAAAAATGAAAGAAGCGCACTCAGGTGGGGCTCATGTCCACAAATCGCCAAACTTGGATCCACTTTATTTATATAATGCTTTCGAAGCCAAAGGCAAAACTCATGGGGGTCCGAATTGGGTGTTAGTTCAGTTAGCATTTCTGGAACCAAATTGTCAGATTCCCGAATGCGACTCGAAAGTGAAACTTCAGAGCCCTTAAACCTTTCGCTATGTATTTTACTTAAAATAATTTCAGCCGTTTGCACCGCTCTCACCAATGGGGAGGAGACGACTCTATCAATTTTTGGTTCGCATTTTAGAATTCCAGCAGCTATTTTTTTAAATTTCTTCTGCCCGTCTGGAGTCAATTTTCGCTCTTCATCTGAGCTCGCTTCAAAAATATCTTCTGCAATACCATGCCTGATTAATATAAGCTTCACTTTGCATTCCCATTACTTGGAGTTGAGAACTCAGCACTTAAATTCTGTAAAACTGCCGGCTGACATTGCAGGATGGTCAATTTCATCAGCTGTTCGTGTGAACTTAAATCCTCTTTTTTCGCAGGCTTAGCCTGAAAATAGGACCCATCAGGGCGAAGTGTCCACCGACTTCGATTATCTTGAAGCATCACATTTAAGATTTCAACCAGTCTGGCTCTCAGAGGCTTTGGCTCAATAGGGACCAATGTTTCTATGCGCGCCAGAAGATTTCGATGCATAAGATCCGCAGAGCCAATCAGCAATGTCCCAAGCAGAGGGTCAGTTTCGCCATTTGCAAAATAGAATATTCTTGAATGCTCAAGAAACCGACCAATGATTGATATGACCCGAATATTGTCACTTAAACCCGGGACACCAGGACGAAGACAACAAAATCCGCGAATGATCAAATCAATTTTAACGCCTGCTCTTGAAGCTTCATAAAGAGCTCGACAAACTGTATTCTCGTCCAAGCTATTGCATTTGGCAATGATATGCGCCGGTTTACCAGCCTTTGCATTTGCTGTTTCACAAGCTATTAATTCTAAAAATTGAGCTCGCATACTGACCGGAGCAACCAATAGTTTATTATACTTTCTCTTTAAACTTCGACCAGTTAAGAAATGAAAAAACTCGACTACATCTTCTGTTAAAACCGGATCACAAGTAAAATAGCCAATGTCGGTATAAAGTTTTGCGGTGTCTTTGTGGTAATTTCCGGTTCCTATGTGGGCATAACATTGGAGTCCAAGTGCTTCAGCGCGAACCACTAAAGTTGCTTTCGCATGAGTTTTAAGGCCAACCACCCCATAGACAACATGTACTCCGGCATTTTCTAATTCTTGGGCCCAATGAATATTTCGTTCTTCATCAAAACGAGCCTTTAGTTCAATCAAAACCACAACTTGTTTGCCAGACTCCGCAGCGCGAATTAATAATGGAATAAATGGCGAATTGTCTCCTGTGCGATACAGGGTCATTTTGATTGCAAGAACCTTCACATCATCAACAGCCGTGCGAATGAATCTCTCAATACTCGACGTGAAGCTTTCAAATGGATGATGTACCAGCAGATCACCAGCTCGTATCACTTCAAAAATATTTTTTTGTTCATCCTGAAGTGCCACCGGCACCATTGGTGTCCAATTTTCATATTTCAAATTCTCTATTGGTAGATCCGCAATTGCTTTGAGGTCGGTAAAGTCGAGGAGCTCAGCTGACTCAAATACCTCGCTCTGCATGAGTTCAAGCTCCTCCATCAAAAACTGAAGCATCCAGGGATCTGGATTCGGCCCATGTTCAAGCCTCACAACTTCAGCAAATCGCCTTTGCTTAACTTCCTCAGCGACCATTTCAAGCAAGTCGTCAGCGTCGTCATCTGAGCTTTCAACATTGGCATTTCGTGTGATGCGAAAATACATGACGCCGATCACTTCCATGTCGGGAAACAATTCTTTAAGATTTTCTCTTAATATATCAAGAAGACTAGAGAATCGAAATTGTGTTTGGGTCGGATCTTCATTTTGAAGGCGGACCCACTGCGAAAATATCTTTGGAACTTTCATGCGCGCAAAAAGCTTCTCTTCACGTTCCGGATGCTTCAAGGTAATACCCATTGAAGTCGAAAGATTTGATATAAATGGAAATGGCAAACCCGGATCAACCGCTAGCGGCGTTAAAATCGGAAAAATATGGCTCTTAAAGTATTGATTGGCAAAATTCTGTTCAAATGCCGTCAGTTCAGCCCAGGTCAAGAGTCGGATCGAATTCTTTGCTAACTCAGGTAGAATTACTTTTCTATAAACTTGGGCCTGCGCCTCCAGCATTGGCATTATTTTAGTGCGTATAGCCGCAAGCTGCTGAATGGGCGTAAGGCCACCAGATGTTCGTTGAACATTCGCCGCGATTCGATGTTTTAGTCCACCAACTCGTTTCATGAAAAACTCGTCAAGATTTGAATTAAATATTCCCAAAAACCTCACCCGCTCTAGTAGAGGCGTTCGAGAATCCAGCGCTTCATTTAAGACTCTGGCATTAAATTCAAGCCACTCAATCTCTCGATTGAAAAATTCTTGAGGCTGCTCTTCGGGCAGTAAATCCTCGAGTTTCCTTTTCTTAGTTGTACGGGGCTTACGATTCTTGGCAGTCATAAACGTCAATTTAGTCTATTTATTTGAAGTCTTCAAAGGCATTTGAGATTCCTCACTTAATTCTGACAATATGTTGGTCAAACTCAATGAGACCGAGTGTATACCAATCGGCATACTCAACTAACCCAAATATTTCATCAGTTTCGTCAGTTTCGTCATGAAATCGCTGATTCGCAGGCTGGCCCAGACTAGCGAAGCGGCGATTGCATGCTTATCTCAAAAGCGTTCCTGATCTGACTGGACTTGCATGAACACAGGCGGTCAGTGCCCTGGAAAAGAGCGAATCGGAGCTATACATTAGATTTGGCAAACTGGGAATGCTTTTGAGATAAGCATGTGTTTTTTTGTTCATCAAATCCTTAAGTTGGCCCCTTTATTAATTTCTACATACCAGCGGTTAAAAGAAATTGAAGCTTTGTACATTGTTGGATTGTCACTAATCAAGGCTTAGCCTGTACTGGCCTTGTTTCCTAATTCAAAAATTTGTATTCTATGCGAGCCTGTCTCCGGCATGTTTTCAGCTTCATCGAAATAATGCAACTGATGGCAAACCAATGTTTTTCATGCTTGCCGAGCTCGACGATGCTTCGGCGCCCAAAGATTGTTTGGAAATTGCCAGAAGTATAAGTGGCGCCGGCAATTCAAAAGTAAAGTCGAAGATCTATGCAGGGGCCCATCATGCGTGGGAGGCGTTGGGAAAAGTCCACTATGAAAAAGATAGTCTCCTTTACAGAGTTATCGTGACGCACTCTCAATGCACACAGGCAACTGCTGTGAACAGCACGAGCGAAAAAAACTTAAGTTCTTATGCCGCTACATCTCAAGACCCGCCCTCTCCGAAGACCGCCTTTCGATTGCAGCCAACGGCAATGTCATCCTAAAACTCAAAAACCCATACTCAAACGGCACTAAGTGCTATGACGAATGAATTTGCAGCAGTGGCGATTACAAAATACGGGGCTTTGTCATTTCCAGAAAAATGGCAAAATATGACCGAGCCGAAAAAAACTGCATTTGTTAGAATTGATGTCGCCTTCACTTGTTCAGTTTTGAGCAAAGTAAGCAGGCTGGCAAGAAAAGTAATCATTTTACCCAGGTTGCGTAAAGTCGCCTATATGGTAAATGGGGGCCTTCAGAGCTTTGTTGATCGTCCGGGTACTGAGGCTAGATTTCTAAGAAATAAAGAAATGGTCAAGATTGTGACCTTTTTGAGGTTAAGTCCGTTCTCGAAAGTACTGAGGTCGAAAGTGCGACTCCGGGCCCCATAAGATCCGTTCAAAACCACTTAAAGATGCTTGATGACAATTTCTTTTCTGGACACCTCCAACAGATCAATTGATGCTAGCGACATGGCAAACATTGAAATTCGAAGTCAGGGGTGGTCACCTCTTTCCAATGAAGACATGGCAAGTCGATATTCTGAACTAAATACGAAGCTAGGCAAATTGAAAGTTTGCTCCATCTTAACATACAGGCCGATTAAGAACGATTTAACACTGGCTGAAAATTTTGGAAAATATGTGCGTGAACTTTTTGAAGTTTATAGAGCAACTCTTGAAGAAATGAAATCAAGCCGGGAATGGGTGGCTCTTCAAGTGAGGTCTACTTGTCACTCCAAAGCTGGTTATTCGGATTCCATTGTCATTGGCGAGGAAAATGATCCCGATCAATTCCAGATTCGGGGGTTCCAATTAGACCCTTTAGTCTTTGATTTTAAATGGCAGGACAATTCAATGGATCTTCCATGGAAACCATGGGGTTGGCAGATCGGTATTTTTTCGGATGATTTGGATGAAACTCATTATTTTTTTGATCTAAAGAGCAAAAAACATTTTGTTGCAAAAGATTCTGAAATCTCATTTTATGACATGACGCCAATCTTACCTAAGGAATTGACCTTGTTTCGATTGTCCTAAACCTTGGTTTAATTGCTGAAGGCTGGACGGCAAAGTTCAGCCTTCCTTAACATTTCGCTTTCTACCAATAGACTCACTATCGAGACTAAGAAGACCTAATTTCTGCACAATTTAATAAAGACGGAGACTCAAATGGTTGAAATACAAACTAACAAAATGGAACTAACCTATTCAGAAAATATTCAGCAAGCAGCTGAAGCCGTAGTAACATGGCCAGAATGGAAAACTCAAAATATTAAGGCTGTATTTTCTGAACCCGATATTAAAGTTGTAAGGCGCCAATTAAATTTGGTAGGATTTCCGTACCGTTTAGTAGACTTCCGGCATTTCTTGATGCCGCAAGCAAGCCTGATTTTGTTAGTTCCGTTGAATATTTTGAGGCACGCGATGTTCAAGGAGATGCAAAGGCAACTCATGTCGATGCAAAAATATCTGAAAATATGCGCGGTATTGAAATTCAAAATAGTTACATTGATCGATTTATCTCAAGTCGTGGTAATTACATTCCAGAATTAGTTTCGGATGCATCTAGTACCAATAATTCAGAAAATAGAACCTACGTATTTAAAAGAGAGAAATTTTTGATCTTTCCTAAAAACATTGAGGTTAGTCACGGTTTTGGAAAGAAATATGACAGATTCATACAACTGGGTGTTGCGGACGTATTAGCTGATATCTTTCGATTGAATTTAGGAGGTGACAATGTTGGTACACAGGATCAACGTGTAATACACCCAGAATTTTTATTTCATAGGATTGCGAATGTTAGAATCAATGTCGTCGGAATTAAAAAATCCGCATCATCTGATATGCCGTACGTTATGACCGTTGAGATTGAAGTTGCTGGCACTACAAGTCCTGATTACCATGGTCGTCTTTCAAGGCAGAGAATATCGGCAGAAATTGAGTTTGACGGAGCCAGCATTTTTACCCCTGGTGTTAGAATAACAAAATTTAGCTTTGAAAAATAGAGGTCATGTTCCTATTGCTTCTTGCTAGCAATCATTTCTAAAAGTTCGATTTTTGAAGCACCTATTTCGGTTGATCAAGGATATATTGATTTCGGTTGGCTTTAAAGAGCAAGAGAGTGCTCAATCTCAGTATATCGTAAACTTGTTATACATTGGAGCGATATGAAATTCCTCAACCCAAAAAAAATTGCTTATGCAACTTTAATATATTCAATATTAGTCATCTCCCATTTAGTAATGGCAAATGAGGAGTGTGTAGGCCTTTTTCAAGAAACTTCTAGAATCAATCCTAACATCAATCCTAACATCAATCCTAGCATTTCGAGTAATGTGCGCTTGCTTTTCAATTTAGGGGCCATCTCAGGATCTCCTGCAATACCAGCAACTCCGGTGGGGCCACGCATTGTCGAAGTAAGGCATGTCTACAGCATACTTGGGGTTCCAGGGGTAAAATTCGTTTGGAGCGATGGAGCTGGTAGAACAAATTCACCTACGAGCTTCATGATGAATTGGGCCACATAAGCATTTAAGAGCGGCAGAATAGGGAAAGACGCCTCTGATCGGGCTTAGATTAGTAGATCGTAAGTATCCGATCTTGAGCATCAATATTATAATATTCATTGACAGTGTAGATACGTTTATTTATAATGTATATACGAGGGAGGTGCATATGGCAAAGCAAAGCGTAAACATGAGATTAGATAAAGAAGTTTTGGACGAGGCCAAGAAAGTTTTGGGTCAAACTGAGACCACAGCTACTGTTGAAATGGCTCTGCGAAACATTATTAATAACCGCAAGGCCATCGAAGTTTTTCGTAAAACGACAGGCAAAAGCAAGTGGGAAGGTTTCGTAAATGAGCGCCAAAAAACCTGAAACGGTATTTTTTGATTCCAATGTGTATATCAACTTGCTGCGCTCTCCCGAGTATGAGCGCAAGATAGAAAGATTTTTGAAAGGGGCCTACCTCTACATTGTCAGTAAAGTCGTGCTGATGGAGCTGTGGGCCGGGGCAAAAACCAAGCTTGAAGAAAATATTCTCAAGCAGCATCAAAAAATCTTGCCGATGATGAATTTCTCTGACGACAATTTCATTACTGCGGGTCAGGTGATGCGAAAAATGACCGACGAGCATGGCTTTGAACCACGTATGCGCAGAAGCTTGACTTGGGATCTTTTGATTGCCCTGAACGCCAAGGAAAACCATGCGCTTCTTGTAACTGAAAACAAGAAAGATTTTCATAAAATTCATAAGTATGTTGATTTTGAATTTGTTTCCGCTACTGACGATTGAGGGTCTATCAAATTTCATGACGCACCATAAGGCTTCGATATCTTAGGCTTTTAGTCGACAAATTCAGGATGATTACGATACGAAATTTCGCTCAAATTTTTGCTATCGCTTCCTAACGTATTCATGACTTTTCAAGCTTCAAATATTAAAAAGCGTGACCGCAAAAAATATTTTTTCAAATTTTTTATCCCTGAAAATCAACTGAGCTCCATTGGGAGAATTCAGTTTTCATTTTCTTCGCTGTCCATTATTCACTTGATTGAGGAAATTTGCCGGTGCAAGAAGACGCGCAAGAAGACGCGCAAGAAGACGCGTGGAGCCAGCGCGTTTTTAAGCTCAAAAAATCGCTTTAATGACCTACCACGGTGGAATGAATATTGTTGAGATCCAGGATTATCTTGATGAATTTGTCTTCCGTTACAATCGACGTACTTCGCGCAGCCGAGGCCTTGTCTTCCATCGGTTGATCGAGGCCGCCGTAAATTCTAAACCGAAACCCTTCTAGGTCACGTCAAGTACATAGGTAGGAAAAATTTTGATGTTAAAATCCACCAACTAGGCCCCCGTCGCCATACTGGGCTTTGCAGAAAGAGCGGTCAGAAAATCTGCAATTGTCCGAAACAATTGGATGTTCGCAGATACCGAGGTCGGTGCACACGCAAGTCTGATGCCGTGTTTTGCCTTGTTGATGAATCTATATTAAACAAGAATATTAAACAAGAAGTCTATCGGTTCGCCGGGCCTAGCAAATCAAGACAAGCCCGCAGCACCTGTTCTTGTACTAGCTCGATATCTTCAACGTGTGCTTCCGTACAGACCTCGATAAGTCCTCCGGTAATCAGACGCTGTATTGTCTTTGCGATATAACTTGCTTCATTTAATTCTAATGTTCTTTTCAATTTCAAACTTGAGATCACTGCGATAATTCGCTGTTCACCCATCTTCGTAAGTTCGAGGTGCATTTTTTTAAACTTAGGCGTTTGTGAACACACCATAAAAAATAGCATCCAAGCCTTAGCATGCTGTGGCTGATTTTTAGCCCAGTAAAAGGTCGAGCGAACATACTCCTTAAACTGATCAAGCGGTGATTGAGCTTTTGAAATCGCCTCAACTGCCTGAACTTGAAATTGTGCTCTTATGAGTTTCATACTGGTTTCAAAGAGCTCCTGCTTTTCGGGAAAATAATGCTGGACTAATTTGCGACTGGTTTTTGCCGGTTTCGCGATATCATCAAAACTTACCGAGTTGAAATCAACTATTGCGTAAGCACGGATCGCCCCTTCAATGATTTCAATTTTTCTCTTATCCGATTTTGATAGTTTTTTCGGAAAGAGCTCTTGATATATTGTTTTAGAGACGGCCGAAGATTTCGCCGACGGCCATTTTTGCTTAGAAGTTAAAGGTGCGGACTGATCTTTTTTTGTCATTTATATAAATTTTACCATAAATCCCTATTTTGGAAAAATAAATTCTCGTTTTGTGAAAAATATTTTCTTATTCGAGAATTATATGGTATAATGCGGCAAGAAAAACGTATCAACCCTACCTATCAAAGGAGATTTTATGAAGTTCACGTCACTATTTGTTTTTTCTGTATTATTAGCTAGTTACGCTCATGCCGATGTTGGCGCGGGTAAGATTTTGAACTGCAAAAGTTCAAAAGGTAGTTTTGAAATTCATCAAACAGCTACTGTCGGAATTTTGCAAGGTTCTTATTCCCAAAAATCAAAATTTTCTAGTCCAACAATTGCTTTAGCTAGTCCAACAATTGCTTTAGATTGTGGCGCGAATCGAAAGCCGCAGGCGGCGAATATAATAAAATTATTTGGTTGTACCGAAAGTCGCAATGGCGATCAACGTTTCTTAGTAAATGTGGAATCAGGCGGCCCGACGGGCTTCACCATGGCCTATGTTACACTTGAGCAAATGTTTCCGCTCCCACTGATTGCCGTCGATACCTTGATTTGCCAATAATTTAATAATATGAAGCCGGAGAAAACTCCGGCTTCATATTTCGACTAATTACCGGTGGCTTTTCTAATTTTGCATAAAAGATGAAGTCCACGGGCACAAATAAGCCTGTATTTATTTATCTCATTGGCGCGCCGAAATAAAGAAAGCTTATGGCTCTTGATCCAATCCATATGACATAAAGGCTCCAGGCCTAAGAATTTCGTCCCTTATTCGAACCGGCCGCGCCAAAATAGAAACCGCCGGCGTTTTTTTAGGATCATGATTAAAATGAAATGACGCCCCTGTGGCAGCCCAGATATTTGGCGCAATCTCACACTCATTTAAAATTTTTGAAATTGAGCTCAAAACAATCCGTTTGCGACTCCAATCCACAACCCACGATACCTCAGCACCCTTTGCAGCAAAGATATCAGCACCAAGGTCCGTATTTTTTGCGAGTTTTGAAACATAACTCAATTGAGCATTAGGAAGCCCCCAGACCACATGAGCGTCTTTAGCTGCGAATATCTTATGTGCAACTTTTGCTTTTCGAGCGAGCTTACTTACCGAGTGTAAGCGGCCATCGGTGTACCATTCCACTCTTGAGTGAGCCGAGGCTTTTATGCCTGGTGCCACGACCGCAGCTATTGCGAGATCTTCAATTTCAGTGACTTGTCCTTCTTTACCAAAGACAACTTTAGTTCCAACACTTGCGGTTAAGCCACCTGGCAATTCGAGAGGTTTTGCCAATTTAGTTACTAATGCAAGCCGTCCATTATCGTACCAGGCCAGTGACGAGCCACGATCCGCCCAAATACCAGCTTCAACTTCAACTGGTGCATGGACCTCACTCAAAAACTGAGAAAGGCCAGAGTTCTGAGAGCGTAAATAATCTTGATTGAGCAGGAGTCCTTGGGTTTCAAGAATTGCGGGCACGCCATTTTGTAACTTCACGTCCATTGGCTGGTTGAATCCCTGAAGCAATTTAGGCGAAAGAACTCGCTTACTGACTCGCTCCAAAACTTTAGGCGAAGTGGCCATCACCCACCAGTTCGACCCTTCATGTACAGTTGGTTCTTCACTTAATTTTCGAAATCCCATCATGCCGTACATTTTAAGTGAAGTCTCATCGGCATAAGTATATAGAATTGGCTGATCATAAAGTTCAGGATAATCTTGCAGGCGAGAATAGAAATTCTCAAAGAAAAATGACAGCAACTCTGGATAAGCATCAAAATGAAATGAGCGCTCGATTGAATAGGTTCGCAGCTCCGCAATAAAACCATGACCTTTACTATCAAGAGGCCTTGCCAGCGGAAACACCTTGAGTGTCTCTTCAACTGGAATCATTTGTTTTATATTCTTTTTTGTATATTCGGCAATGGTAATCCCGATAGTCGCGACTATTTCTTGCGAATCAATTTTGCGAATAACATAGTACTCAGATTGGGAATCGTATTTTTCAGCCACCTTAAAGCGCTCAACCAAAAACTCATCGCTCCATCCGCGTCTTTTAAAATGATCATTGGCGGCCTTTATAACACTTCGAACCTCTTCATGATGTGGGCTAAAAATGGCTTTACATTGATCGCGCTCCTGTGAGACCAATTCACGTTGAAAACCACTTCGAGCAGAACCAAAAGACGGAACACTTAAATCTGCTGCCTTGGCAAAGCTAGTATACTCACAAATGAGCAATGCAAGGCTTAGAGAAATTAGATATTTTTTAGCACTGGACCATAATGAACTCATAATCTCTTTAAAGAATAGCAAAATGAGTTCCAAATCGCCGGACTACTTAGTGGCATATCAGGTCGCCTTGGTGTCCATCAGGTAACATTACTGACACTTTACGGCCACTTGGGCCCGACGAAAGAAATTGATCAAACAGGACAAATAATGAGCAAGCACTTTCCGACGAATGAACATTTGCAAAATGACCTGCCAAATAACCTGCCAAATGATCTGCCAAATGATCTGCAAATTAGAGATTAAATAGGCATGCGCAGTCTAAGCGGTTTTTTGTGTTTTGTTGACTTCATTTTATAGATCGAGCAAAAATACTAAATGCTGAAACTAGTAAATAAAAAAACACATTGTTTATCCATAACTGTGCTTTTGATTTTCATTGGTCCGTTTGCACAAGCAGTCTCAAGATTGAGCTTAGAAGATGCCGTGCGAGAGGCTGAGGCCAATTCGCCTGGGTACCAGGCTATGAGGGCTGCACTTGACGGTGCTAAATGGAAAAAAATCGAGGGCCTTTCTAATTTTCTGCCGTCTGTATCAGCGCAAGCTATTCGAGTTTTAGATTATAAATACCAGACTATTGATATTGTGTCCGGCACAGGAACAACGACACTGCCTGCAATTCAGCCCCTAACTGCCGCAAGTTTAAATGTTTATTTTCCGATTTTTGATGGTTTG
>JAYVXS010000072.1:0-7070 GCA_043784965.1 Bdellovibrionales bacterium | reverse complement strand
GCCCAGTCCTTTTCTTGATGGTTTATTTAATTAGATCAGTTTAGAGGCAGCTGCGACCGAGTTCGGTTTTTCTGTTTCAGTCCCGGCAATGGGTGGGTCGGTGAGATGCTTAACTGACCTCGCTATTGGTTTTTCCACATTTCACCAATTGAACAAAAATAAACCGGCCAAGCTTTGAAGGTGTGAATTTGTGCTGAATCGAGGCGCGACGACTGACATGACTGAGCCGTAGTAAGCTACGGCGCAAGGAAGTGGAAGGAGGAAGCAACGAAGAGTCAGTGCAAATACGCACCTTCAAAAAACCGGGGGAGCTTGCGCTCCCCCGGGGCCCCAACCGCCATCTCAGGTCAGGATGAAAATCAAGATGCAAAACAAGCTGCGTTCAAGTTGCTAATACAAGCTGCTAATACAAGCTGCGATCAAAAGCTGATGGCGGCCTTGGTACTTAATCCATAAGCAAAGGAATTACCGAAACCTGGCGATGCCCCACCCAACCAAGCAGATCCCGGAAATAAAAATCCGATTTCAGTCAGCCAGGTGAATCGCTCATAAGGCTTATAATTCAATCTAAAATCCGTCTCGAAACCAAGATCTTTTGCAGTGCCCGCAGCAGTTCCACCTATTAATATTGGATCCTGTTGTAACCTTGCATATAAAAGCGTAGCACCGAAACTTAAATTGTCACGCACTTTATAATCGGTTGACGGAGCTATATAAACGACATTGCTCAGAGCCTCATTATCAATATTATTTGAGGCTTCAGTCGTTGTATCGCGAATGAGTTGGGTTCGCAAAAAATTGGCTCTGCCTAAAGGGCGATTTAGCATTAGGAGCGCAACATTGTAATTGCGATTATAGGTATAGCCCTCATAAACATCTTTTGTACCCGGATCATCCCCGCTCGCAGCACCAAACTTAAGTGCATGCGACCAACCACTAGACTTTCGAGCATAGTTAAGCTCTGCAGCCAAACCAAAACTATTCATAGAACCCTGGATTCCGTCTGAAGTTAAAGCACCGTTGCTCCCGCTTTGAAGTCCAGCTTCCACACCGACAGAAAGCTCACCCAGTTTTTGCTTAGAAAATAAATTAATATTTTGATTTTTAAATCCAAACCGATTGGTCGCACCCACACCACCCGCACCGTTGACTCCAGTTGGCGTGTCATCACCATAACTAGAAGCCGTGCGAATCTGAGCAAATACACCTAGAGACAGATCGGTTTCAGGATTATCGTACTGTACATGAATCATATAATCAGTAACCCCTCCGCCTATGTCCATATTGGCTTGGCCATTGTTGCTTCCCTGATTAACCTTGCCAAGTATTGGCATAATAAATAAATTTCCGAAAATAAATTTATATCCGACCATGTCTTCATTAGTGAGCCAATGATCAAATTGCCCAGCACCAGCATGATAAGTCAAACCTAGGCCAAATTGAAGGGGTGCTCGACCCGCTACAAACACGCCGAATTCTTGAATCCACGAAAGATAGAGCTCGTTTACTAAAAGTGACTCAGGGTTTTGCGAGCTTGAAAAAACATTCGACTTGCCATTCGCAGGAGTCGGAACTGCCGTACTGCAATTCTGGCTATTGGTCACACCGTCACCCAGAAACTGACCCGCTTGACCATTTTGGCCAAACTGACAATTGTTGAATAAATCAAATCTTGAATAGATAGTGAGTCCGTCAGCTGCAGAAAATTTTGGATTCATGACGAGATGATGCAAAAAGTAGCCATCGCGGCGCTTAATCCCATCGAGCTCTAAATTTTCACTCTGAAAATATTCGAATCGATAGAGACCAGACCAGCTAATATCCCCCGCCTGAGCCTTACTTGAGAGCAACGCTGGTGAGCTCAAGCTTATAAGTAAAAGCGCATATAAAAATTTCTTCAGCATACAAGATCCCCTTGCAATTGATAGATACGCGGGCAAACAAGTCTGCCGCGCTTTCATTCATTCAAAACTATTTATTAACGATTCCCAAGACGTCTTCTTCACGAATGATCAAAACTTCTTTGCCGAGAATTTCAATGGCTGTACCAGAATGCTTTGCATAAATGATCTGATCGCCTAATTGAACATCCAAGGGACGCAATTTTGCCTTTTTGTTTCGTCTACCTGGACCAACTGCAACGACAACACCACGACTCTGCTTTTCTTGTGCTGAATCTGGGATGATAAGTCCACCAGGAGTGACAGTTTCAGATGGCAAAGTATCGACCAAAATACGATCGTCGAGCGGCGAGAAGACCTTTGCGTAGTTTTCTTTGGTTTTGGCTTTTGTAGAAGCAAGCACGGGGGCTTTTGCTTTTTTTAGAGGAGTGGCCGTTTTCTTTATGCTAAGGTTCTTTTTTGTTGCCGGTTTTTTCAAAGCGGTCTTTTTCGTAGCTGGTTTTTTCGAAGCGCTTTTCTTTACAGCCGCCTTTTTAGCTGCAGCCTTTTTAGCTGCAGCCTTTTTAGGTGCAGCCTTTTTAGCAGCGACTTTCACTTTCGGCTTTTTTGACTTTGCTTTTGAAGCCACTTTTATTTTCTTATTTGCTGCCATATTTTCTCATCTCCTCGTCGTAATATTTGGCGTACATTACATCCCATTCAGGGGAACCTTCAAGCAAAGATCTTTTCAAAGAGCCGATTTTTGTGCGAACTGATTCATCAACATTCGCTTGGTCGGCTACCCAAAGGGCAATTGCCTTGCGAGCAACTCGCATTGCCGAATCTTCGTCGGTATATTCAACAAGGTCATCATTCCAAATTCCATCGATTATTAGTTTTGCCAAGTGACCTTGGCGTTCTTCAGACAAGATCATAAAACTATGCCTTTTTCTTGAGCCATTCTCTTTTTTAAAAGTGGAAACATCTTATAGCGCTGAAATTCACCTGGATTCTTCTTTTCGAGCTGATCAAGCATCTTATTCACCTCAATATCGAGATGCGCCTCTTTGGCGAAATCAGCAGCAACGTAGGCCACCGCTTTTTTAAATACTTTGTCTTCGGATTCTTTAAACTCGATAGCATTTTGCTTTTTCAGCTCGTCAAAAATCTTGCGAACTAAACGGTCCATTTGTATGGGAGTAATTCTCATACTTTGACTAAACGAAGGCTTCGCCTTAATGTCAAGTAGGTAAGGATGGCTATGGACAATAAGAATATGCTAAAGGCGCTCACATTAACTTCTTTGCTCTTACTAACGCTCGTTGGCATCAGTTTCATTTTTTGGGTCTACCAACTTGATGGAGAAATTGAGAGTCGCTTTGCTCAAAAGAGATTTGTGCCACCCATTGAATTCTATTCTGCTCCTCAGAGAATTGTTACTGGCGCCACCTTTACTTCCGAGTATTTTCAAAAATTGTTCGGTCGCAAACATTTTCGCAAGCGTGATTTTTCTCTTCCACTCCAGCCGAGTGATTTTAGTATTTGGAGTGCCCAAGAGTGCCAAAGCGTACTGGTCACATTTAATCTAGGAGAAATTTCAAATTGCGTGAGTTTTAGAAATAGCGAAGCGCAAAGCATTCCCCAATTGTTAGTCCTTGATGGCAATTCGAAAGTGGTAGGAACCTTTGCTGGAACGCCTCTCTCAGCAGCGGCCGGTCTCGAAATCGAACCCGAACTTTTTGCTCAGTATTACGGCAAAAAGCCGACAATTCGTAGGATTGTAAGCCTTGGCGAGGTTCCGGCCAATTGTCTTAATGCACTTCTGGCAATTGAAGATTCACAATATTTTGAGCATGGTGCCGTGAGCTTCACGAGTATTGCGCGGGCAGCACTCGCAAATCTACGCTCTGGTCGTCGCACTCAGGGCGGGAGCACCATCACCCAACAACTGGTAAAAAACTACTTTTTAACCTCTGAACGCTCTTTCGCACGTAAGATAAAAGAATTTGTTATGTCCGTACTCCTCGAAAGTCGCATCAGCAAAGATGACATTTTGGAAACCTATATAAACCTCATTTATATGGGCATAAGTGGTCCCTTTGAAATCAGAGGATTCGCAGCGGCAGCCGACCACTATTTCGGAACGGAACTCAAGGATTTGAATCTTGAGCAATGCGCTCTAGTGGCCGCACTAGTAAACGGACCGGGCCTCTATAATCCAGTCACCCGCCCTGAAAATGCTTTAAAACGACGAGCTCGAGTTCTCGATCGAATGTTAGAACTTAAGCAAATTACAAGTGCTCAATCTGTAACCGCAAGGTCTGCACCTCTGCCTAAGACCACGGAAAAGAGCTTGAGTGAGCCCGCACCATATTTTGTCAGTGCCGTCCGCAAACAACTTGAAACGGCTGGAATTGATGAGAGCAACGGCTTAAAAGTTTTTACCACCCTAAATCTTCGAGCCCAAGAGGCCGCCCATCAAGCCGTCAAAGCCGGAATTCTAAATTTAGAAAAAAACAATAAACTCGTCCAACAATTGAAAGTTCAAGGAAAAAATGTCGAGGTCTCATTTCTATCAGGAGATCCCGAAAGCGGATATATTAGTGCCATGGTCGGAGGAAGAAACTTCACGTCCACCCAATACAACCGAGCCATTGAAAGTCACCGACAAGTCGGCTCTATCATGAAGCCTATAGTATTTTTGACAGCACTTGAGGCGAAACCTGAATTCAATCCGTTAAGCCTTGTAAGAGATGAACCATTCACCCACAAATATGAAGGCCAGTCATGGACACCTAAAAATTACGAAGCTAAATATTTCGGAAGTATTCCGGCTTTTTTTGCATTGAAAGAATCCCTAAATGCGGCCACCGCCTCCACTGCTCTAGCCACCGGACTCTCCTCGATTGTTGACACCGCCCGAAAGCTTGGCATTACCTCTTCTCTAGATACCGTTCCATCTTTGTCATTGGGTGCATTTGAATTGTTTCCATGGGAAGTTTTACAAGCCTATTCGACGCTGTCTCAACTCGGAAAATACAACTCTCTCAATATTATCATTCGCATTGAAAAGCTCGATGGCGGCATCATCATTGAAAATAAAACCACTTCAGAGCAGCGTCTGGATCCAGAGCCTACCGCCGAGTTGGTCAGCATGATGAAACAAACCATATTAAGCGGTTCGGCCCGCGCCATTCGCCTAAGCGGTTTGAACTTTCCAGCGGCTGGTAAAACCGGAACGACGAATGATAAAAAAGATGCCTGGTTCGCCGGATTCACACCGCATCATGTGGCGGTTGTCTGGGTTGGATACGATGATAACTCGAGTGCCAGTCTAACGGGTGCCTCAGGAGCAGTACCTATTTGGGCTCACTATATGCGAAGTTTCGCAAGTACTCTTCCGCAAGATGACTTCAGGTGGCCACTCGGAGTTAATGTCAAAACGATCTCAGTGGAGGAACAAAAAGGATTAGGCGTTCCCGAAAGAGTAGGCATCCCACTCGAAGATGTTGAGTTGGTCTTTCGGAAGTAAACTGGTACCTTCTCATTTAATCGCCTGCCTCACGTAGGTCGAAAAGGTATCCATCAGCCAAACCACAAAAGCGACAACTATAATAATAGATCCAACCTGCGACCAGTGTGCTTGACCTTGAGCTTCGAGCAAGGTGGCGCCAATGCCGCCGCCACCAACGAATCCGATAATTGTGGCCATTCTCACATTTATGTCCCAGCGATAGATCGTAAAAGAAATAAATGGCAAAATCAGCTGTGGCACGATGGCAAACCAAATGATTTGCAGACGCTTGGCCCCGGTCGAAGCAATGGCTTCGATGGGACCGTCATCTACTCCCTCGATCATTTCAGAAAATTGCTTCGTTAAACTAGCAAGCGAGTGAACAAAGAGTGCAAGCATGCCCGCGTAGGGCCCAAAGCCGACCCAAATAGAAAACACTATGGCCCACAAAACAGGTTCTACTGAACGCACAATATTGAATGTCAATCTGAGCAAAAAATAGATTATAAGACTCAATTTATTTTCGCCCATTAAATTTTTTGCGCTCAAAAAACTTAATGTAAATGCAAATGGAAAGGCGAGTACTGTCGCCATAAAGGCAATAAATATAGTCTCGATTAGTTTGACAATTGCTTTTGGAAGAATTTGCCAATCGGGTCGCGCCATTTGCGAAAACAAATTCATAGCGTGGTTAAATGAGTCTTTTTCGAGAATTTGTATCAAACTAATTTTTGTAGCAATAATGGACAAAATAAGAGTAAGCAGAAAGAGCAAAAGCGCCTGATACTTCCAAAAATTTCTAATTGTAATTCGCTCGACTAAAAAGTCGTCATCAAAAATAACCAGGCCAAGCGTTAGAACCTTTCGGCTATAAAGAAATCTGCAAACAATGGCCCCAGTCATAAAAAATACCGAAAAAATATTGAAATTTATCGCCAGCTGGGCCAACTCATCGTCTATACGGCCGACAAAACCAAGCGCTAGAACAAGAAAAATGAAAGCAAAACCAAAAGAATCAAATAAATATGAAAGGGCGTGGCGACGGCTCATCGTATATCCACTTTCTTTGAGGTTTCGCCATAGATATCTTGAAATGTTTGCTCCGTGATTTCTTCTGGCCGCCCGACAAACACAATGCGCCCATCCTTGATGCCGATCACTCTCGTCGCGTACTCACGAACCAGACTCAAATAATGCAAATTACATATTATAGTTACAGCAAACTTTTGATTTACAAATTTCAAATACTTCATCACCGTATCTGCCGTGCTAGGATCTAGGCTAGCCACAGGCTCGTCTGCCAATAATATCTCTGGCTTCTGCATGAGTGCTCGCGCAATGGCTACTCTTTGCTGTTGCCCACCAGATAACTTCGAAGCCCGCACATTAATTTTGTCTTCAATTCCTACGAGACGAAGATATTCATTGGCCTGCTCAACTTGAGCTTTTGAAAATATTCCGAAAATACTATTCAGCGAAGAAGTCTCTGAAAGAGCCCCCATCAAAGTGTTGTTCAAAACTGAATGGCGAGAGATCAAGTTAAATCCTTGAAAAATCATTGCGATTTTCTTTCGAAGACCGAGCAGGGCCTCGCCCTGAGCGAGAACTAAATTTTGTTGGTGAAACATTATTTCACCAGATGTTGGCTTAACTATATGGTTGATGCATTTAAGCAG
>JAYVXS010000071.1:0-21033 GCA_043784965.1 Bdellovibrionales bacterium | reverse complement strand
TTCTCGGCATGAGCCCAAGGCCAACCTGGGGTCTTACTGGTCCGCGATATTTTATGCCGCCTTGAATAGAAAGAGAGCCTCGCGGATTTTTAAATATTTCAAACTGAATGGAAGCTTTCGGAAATTCGATTCCCGAGGCTTCAAAGATAATATCGGAAACCTCGGTAAGTATGCCAATTAAGCTCTCTACCGTTGGCTGACTATTTCCGATGTAACTAAAATCAAGATCTTCAGAAAAACGATAAGTTTCAAAATAACATTTCTTAAGGCATGTACCACCTTTGAAAACCCAATCAGCACTCGCAACGGAATGCTGATTGATTCCCCAAAGAAGCCATCCAAGGGCGTAGTCTTTTTCGACAACCAGATTCGTGAGTTGCACCTTAGCCGCAAATTCCCTGATTTCATCTATGGAAATCATTTAGAAATCTCTTTCTTCCAATCTAAAGGAACCCATAATCCCCACTGCGTAATTAGGGTTTTTCCAGGCACAGCCGGATCAAGTTGTGAATAGCCTGATTTAATAGATTTGCGAGCGTTATGAATAAATTTAGATTCATCTTTCCATTTTACGGAAAAAACGAAGCCCAGGCGCTTAAAGATTGCGGTGTTTTTCATCTTTCGAGCTGATTCAAAAAGAACCTCAAGATTTTTGTGCTCAGAGCGCATATAGCGATCAAGCATATCAGCAGCCATCCGCAGTCCGCCTACGGTTGCGGGATCATTAAACGCATCGACGATGGTTCGGCTTGGATCGGAGATTTCAACTTTTTGATTTTGGAGCCAAATGGTTTTTAATCCAAAAATGCGTTCGGGTTTAATTGTTTTGATCGTGAACCGAACACCGTTGAGATCCATGTCTCTAGTGGCTACTTTTTTTGTGGTAAATATCATGACGGAGTTGAAAATCTGTTCGGTAAAATCCCAATGTTCTGCGGCACTCCAGCCGCCGACATAACAAGGATTAAAAAGACTCTTTGCAATAATCCAGGGCTCATCAGCCATAATTTCAGTAGTACTAGATTGTAGCGAGATTGGTATGTAGACGCCGTGCTTGATTCGTGACACCCATCCCTTTTTGCTCCAAAGCGCAAGGAGTTGGGCCGCTTTGCTTCTCTCAATTTGTAGCGTGTGAGCTACCTGCTTAGGCGTTATTACTGCTGGTGAAGCCTTTAAAACGGTCGCTAGTTGAGAACGCTCCTTTTTACCTAGACCTGCCAGTTTTGATTTCATACTATATAAACTATGATAAAATTATGTTAATAGCAAATTAAATCAGTAAAATATATAGTTTCTCAAATTGAGACTTTCAATGCACTAAAAGTTAGCCGGGGCTGTGGCCGGACTCGTAAACTCCTCTGCGGAATAGGAATGAAGTTGAATCTTATCATGTTGGAGGTGTGACTAAATAAAAGAGCCTCGCCGCTCCGCCATCGCGCCGATCCTTGGCTAGGTGTTACAATTCGAGTATTCCCAAAAGCACCGGCTATGGAGTCAGCCTTTAACCGCCATTATGGCTAATGACTCCTACTCAATTTTTTTCTCGGGTTCGTCGAGTAGGAGGATCTATGACGTTACTAATTGTTGGTGCCGGCGGTTTCCTTGGGGCCGTAGTTAGGTATCTAACTCACTCCTGGGCTCGGGTTCAGTTTAGCACCCAGCTTCCAGCTGCAACCTTGATGATCAACGTTGCGGGATGTTTCTTCGCGGGAATGCTGATGGTCTTCGTCGAGCGAGGGGTCCCATTCCACCGTCATTTGCTTCTTTTGGGTCTTACGGGCTTTCTAGCTTCCTATACGACATTTTCCGCCTTCGGGTTGGAAACAGTGGACCTAATCAGGTCTAATGACATCGGCTTGGCGTTAATCAACGTCACTGCAAATTTGCTGGGTGGCCTGATCGCCGTTATAGCTGGGCGTGCGCTTGCTGGGCTGGCGTAGAGGATATTTGAAAGTCGTGAAGGCCGAATTCCATAGCTGATTATTGTTTTGCTGAGTTCATATTGAAAGCACACACAAAAACAATTTTGTGTAATCTTATAATAATTGAACTTAGGTGTAATAGCGCTACAGGTTACTTTCTTTAATGGAGATTGTAACCAGCGTGTCTGTTTTTTTCTTAAGTTCTTGGGATTCAAAGCTCCAAGTGAATACGATCTTGCTATAAGGTTTGAATTTTAAGGTGAAACCACAGTGAAAGGCTTTTCAATCACTGGTTTCACCTTTCCTATTCGTAATATCTGAATTGCACAAGATTTGCGGTCTTTGCTCAAATCGATCCAAGAGCACTGATAAAGTCTTCAACATTCATAGAATAGGCTTTGCTAATTTTTCTCAGAGCACTGAGTGTTGGAATCTGTTCTCCGCTTTCAAATCGTCTGATTTGTTTATCAGAAAGACCATCGAAGTCGCTTTGGTTGAGCTTGTGAAGTTTTCTAAAATTCGTCATGCGCTCGCCCCAGTTCCGTAAGCGTTTCATTGTTTTTACGGCTTCTTGTTTGCGAAAACCCTCATCCCAAATATAGCGAAGTGTATGAAGATCAAGGTGAATGTCTTTGGTCGGAAAGTGAAGATAGCTTCCATGTTGATCGATGGAAAATTCCAGCTGCGCTTTTGAAATAGATTTGAGCGGTGGAATGTCAGAAATTGGACCAGAGTAAGTTTCGCAGTCACACCCAGTCACTGTCAGTTGATCATTATTGATGACAGCATCCAAAATGAGGTCACTTTCAGCACCAATTTTAATAGCGTGAAGAAGTCGAAAAAGCATGGCTTCATCTGTCACGTGAACAACTTTAGAGAGGAGTGATTTAAACGACTGGGCCATTCGGCGATGAAAGGCCGTCAAGCCAGATGTAGATTCTGTTTCAACGACGATAATATAATCCAGCTCAAATTTGCTTTTTGATTTAAGAATTTGATTAAAAACCTCATCTGAAGTTCTAAGATCGGTGAAAATAGAGAGATGCTTTCGAGTTTTTAAAAATGCTGGCTTAAAAGCCGGAATATCCAAATCTTTGAACTGTTCCTGAGATTGAAAATGGTCATCACCCATAGCAAGAGCATATTGATTTACCGACATTTTTTTACTCCTCGCAAATAAGCTAAATTCATGATGTTAAAACCTTCTTTTCCCATTCCTTCAGAATCTCTTCTATTTTTCCCGCCATTTTTTCTCTAATAATTTTGCGAAACTTTTTTGGCAGGGGGTCCTTTTCAGCAGTTCGCGAGCTTGGAAACTTAAACTCGTAATCCAATCCGGTCGAAGTTGCGGTGCTTGTCAAAATAAACACCCGAATCTCCCATTCGCCGCCAGAGTGCTTGACATGAAAATGCGGTGGCGCGTGGTCCGACGAATTAAAGAAGAACTCAAGCTGGTCTCCATCTGGTAGAGAATCAATTTTGGGCATACTCTTAAGGTGCTCTCCACTTCATGCCCGACAAATTCATATCGGACATTTATTTAATAAGTTTAATTCAAAATGTCCTATTTTTCAATAGAATAATAATTCTAAGTATATTCATAAGGTTACATTGTATCAATTTGAGATATCAGCGCCTCAAAACCCTACGAATCATTTCCGGCTGCCAGCCCTTGCCCTGATTCCTTGCCCTGATTCCTTGCCCTGATTCTTGGTTGGGACGCCGACACTCGTCAAAAAGTCACAAATCCTTCGGTAAGAAAGCCCATCCTTCGACATCTTTCCTGAAACCGGTGGGTAGCGGCCACCCCGAACAATTAAACGGATTTCTTTTTCATTTGAAGATCTCTGATAATATTCCAAATTTTTTCCATGTCGATAGGCTTTGAAAGTACTGCTTCAAAACCCTTAGGCGCTGAGACCATGGTATCACCGGTGACCAGATACTTTGGAATATGCGGCGGCAGATTGTTAGCGACAAGATCACCGGATGTATTTGGCAGTCTATAATCAACCTTAAGTTTAAAATCCGAAGGCCGCGTAGGAAAAACCTGCTAATATATTTTTACTCCCAAGCTTTTTGAGAGTATATAAATCGCTTATGAAGCGCATTCTGCCCTTACACTGTGGTTACAAATTGTTGGTGCAGCAAATCCTAGTATTTATATGCATGCTCTTTCTTAATAGCAGTAAGGCTTTCGCTGAGTTGCCGAGCTATTATCAGAAGCTTGTCACCCTGACTGCCGAACGATCGCCTGAGATTAAAATCAAAAAGAAGGCCCTTGAACAGAAAAGCTACAATCGCTGGAGCACTGGAACTCTTTGGCTCCCACGACTGGATTGGCAAATCTCTTCTAATCGTAGCAACTCAAACCTATATACTGGACAATTAGGAACTGAGACCGAATACAAACAAAGCGGATTAGCTTTGAGCTTTCCAATCTATCGACGCAGCGTGCACTTGAATCTTATGCAATCCAAAGCCGACTTCGCCCTAGAGGTCGAAAATTATCAGGGGGCACTAAGTGAATTGGATTGGAAGCTGCGACAACGAGTTGGGACGCTACTCATTTCGGAGTACAAATTGGCTGCCACCAAAAAAAGCCTTGAGGCAGCCCAAAAAACCTCGAAGGAGACCAATATCCGCTATACCTCGGGAAGCCGCAGTCAATTGGATGTTCTCAAGTCTCAAGCACAACTGACACTACTAGAAAGCCAGATTTTGGGCGGGACCAATGAAATTCTGAAAAACAAAGATGCCTTACTTGAAATGACTGGATTGAATTTAATTGAACTCCATGACCTGGGCTTTCCCATCGACTCTAGCGATGAGTTGTTTTTAGAAAAAGCAATTGATAGCATAACACTTTCTTCTGGCAAAAACATTGAGACCGCCGAAGTGCTTGAGCAATTTGAAAGGCAAGGGCCGCTGAAGAAAAATGCTATTTTGAATCTTGAGCTAGCAAGAGTAAGAGCAGTCTTGATCTCAGCTAAAGAATGGCCAGACCTAGCTTTTAAGGCCACTTATCAAAAACTTTCTCAAGATTGGGATCAACTAGGCCAAGCCACAGAAAGTCACAGCTTCGGAATTACCCTAACTATTCCGCTTTTTAGTTTTGGCTCAGGCTATACGACTTATCGTGAAGCCAAAGCCTTAGAAATTATGGCGCAGAACCAAAGTGAGCAAACGCTTAAAGAAGCTAGGCACAAGCTTGTTCAACTGGCAGAACAAATAAAAGTTCTGGTCAGACTGGTGCAGGCCCAAGAAATGCGTCGTGGCCAGAGTCTTGAGCTCGAGCGCCTAACTGGCAAAAGTTATGATTACGGTAAATCAACAATACAAGACTTACTCGCCACTCAAAATGAAACACTAAATGCTAAACTTGAACTTGCTAGAACCAGACTTGATCTTGTCATCGCAGAAAAACAACTGGATTGGAATTTAGGGAGACTCGCCGAATGAATTTACTGTTAAGAGTGGTAATGGCCTGCCCGCTTTTTCTATTTGCCTGCTCCAAACCGATTGAAATAAAAAGTGCAGATGCAAAACTTTCGGCTGTCGAAACGACGGTATCAACGGTGAGCTCAGGAACAGTCGAAGCTCTGCAGCAAGCGGCACTATCATTTGGCAGCAATGGCAGAGTTGAAAAAATATATGTGCGCCTTGGCGATACAGTCAAGAAGGGCCAAAAGATCGCTAGCATTGAAAATAAAGATGCAATGGCCATTATGGAACAAACCGAGCGAGACTATGAAACCTCTCGCAAACTGCTTGCTGAGGGTTTAATTTCTAAGTCGGCATTGGCAGAATCTAAAAAAGCATTTGAAGTGGGTCGCTCAGGTTTCGAGAGAACAGTCATGATCGCCCCTTTCGCCGGCCTCGTCAGCGAGCTCAATCTGCAAATCGGCGAAACCCCCCTACAAAACAACCCAAAAGTTGCTGTGCGAATTGTCGATTTGGCTCCGAGAATCATCAAGGGTAATATTGATGAGATTGATCTATCTAAAGTACAAGTTTTAGCCAAAGCCAGAGTCCGCGTGCAGTCGATACAAACAAACCCTTTTTCAGCAATTGTTACTAAGGTCGTTCCGTTCATTTCAACTTCTAAAGAGCAGGAAAGAACTGCTCAAGTTGAATTGAAGCTCCTTGATGAAAAACTGATCCTGCCCGCTGGCGCCTCTGCTGACATTGAAATTGTGATCGCCTCTAAGCAAGATGCCTTAAGTGTTCCAGCACGTGCGATTTTTGGGATCAGTGGTAAACGCTATGTTTACAAAATTGACAATGATCGGCTCCGCAAAGTCGATGTCGAAGTTGGCATCGGAAATTACGAACGCATGGAGATCCTCAAAGGGATTTCTCTTGGCGACAGCCTTGCCTTAACTACAGAAAATGCTGAGCTCAGTGAGGGACTTAAAGTCAAAGTTAAGAAGATTGCATGGCCTTAATTGAAGTAAATAATGTTACCCGATATTTTCGCATGGGTGATGAGACAGTAAAAGCACTGGATGGCGTACAATTCTCTATTGAGCAAGGTGAATTTGTCGCTATTATTGGCCCCTCTGGCTGCGGAAAATCAACTATGATGAATATTCTTGGAATCTTAGACGCTCCTGATTCCGGAGATTATTTGCTGGACGCAAAAAATATCAAGGGAATGTCTGATGATGAGCGAGCTTTGTATCGCAATCAGAAAATTGGCTTTGTCTTTCAAAGCTTTCATCTCTTGCCACGAATGACAGCTTTACGAAATGTTGAATTGCCCTTGGTTTACTCGGCCACCTATGACAAAACTTTTTCTGCGCAAAAATCTAGAAGCATGGCACTGGAGGCAATGCACAAAGTTGGATTAGAATCGCGCTTAGATCATCAGCCTAATGAATTGTCCGGCGGTCAAAGACAACGTGTCGCCATTGCTAGAGCGCTAGTAAACAATCCAAAACTTCTTTTAGCCGATGAGCCCACAGGGAATTTGGATTCAAAATCAGGGCAAGAGATTTTACAGCTATTTCAAGACTTAAACACCCAAGGAGCAACTGTAATCATCGTTACCCATGATCCACAAATCGCCGCAAAGGCCAGACGCGTGATAGCTTTTCGCGAAGGAAAGGTATTTCAAGACCATGCCAATCCGTGAAATTTTATTGCTAGCCTATGAAGCTTTGATGAGCAATAAACTGCGCGCCGGTTTAACGATGCTAGGTATGATCATTGGCGTGGGCGCAGTAGTTCTGTTGGTATCGATTGGCAATGGCGCAAAAAATTATATCACCAGCGAGTTTCAGGGCTTGGGGTCAAATCTTTTAATGGTTCAACCAGGAAAGACCGATGGCAAGGGAGGAATGGGTCCCCCCGTAGGCACTTCTAAGAAGAAGCTAAGCCTTGCAGATCTGGATGCTTTAGAGAGACAGTCTTTTAACTTAGATGCAATCACCGGAGTGATGTTTGGAACCGCCGTGGTCACTCGCTTCGAAGCCACCAGCAATGTCACTATGCTCGGAGTGAATGATCAATTTGTCAAAATTTTTAATGTCAAAGTTGGATTGGGTCAGTTCATTTCTCGAGAAGAAGATGACTCTGCAAGACGAGTAGTTGTCCTAGGGCACAATACGGCTAAGCATCTCTTCAGTGATGATTCGCCAATTGGGCAGTGGGTGAAAATAAATCAAAGCGAGCATCGGGTAATCGGGATATTAGCGGCCTCTGGACAAACACTGGGTTTTAATATGGATGATATGGTTTTGATCCCAACTCGCACTGCCATGCGACTCTTAAATGAAGACAAACTATTTGGAATTCGTGCTAAAGCAAAAACTAAAGTAGGCGTCGACGACGCCGTTGCAGAAATTCGCAGTATTTTAAAAAAACGTCAAAACGGTGAAGAAAACTTTACGGTGACCACACAGCTGTCGATGCTTGAGTCGATGAATACTATATTGGGCATGCTCACATTTGTGCTTGGTGGCATTGCCATGATTTCAATGATTGTCGGCGGCATTGGAATTATGAATATCATGTTAGTTAGTGTTACTGAGCGGACTCGTGAGATCGGCATCCGGCGAGCGGTTGGCGCCAGAAGAGTCGATGTCTTAAAACAGTTTCTGTTCGAAGCTGTTGCCCTTTCTTTAATTGGCGGATTGATTGGTCTATTTGGCTCGACATTCTTAACTTATCTAGTTTATTGGTCGATTTCTAAGTTCGATATGCGAGCCCCTTATTGGGTTATGATTCCGGCTTTTTTAATGTCACTATTTACCGGCGTGATTTTTGGAGTATTCCCAGCCCGAAAAGCTGCGAAAATTGAAACCATTGAAGCGCTTCGTTATGAATAATTCTCGAACCAGTTAAATCAAGACCGCCGTTGACAGATTCTCAACAGCCGCTTTACAATTAAAGAAATGAAAATAATAAAACTAACAATTACAATCTTAACATTCTGGTGCGCGACCACCAATGTTGCCTTTTCACAATCAAAAACGAGTACGAAAAATAAATGTCTAAATTTGGATATGAAAAGTAAACTGGCTTTCCAAAGTTTTCTTTGGTTTTTATATTTGCTGACTGGTCTTCTTGCTACTCCAATGGCTCATGCTGATAATAAAATTAGCTGGTCAGAGCTTCGACTCTTTGCCACTGCTAATAAATTTGCAAATGCACCCGATAATCTCAATAGTCTAAGCACTACCGACGGTGTGAACGCATTAAATAATCTTTATGGATTTGGTTTTGAAGCGGATGCCCAATTACTTCCTTGGCTCAAAGCCGGACTTCGTTATGCGGGGGTCTGGACACTCATGACGCCAGATAATGCACCCAATCCTCCAAACGCTTTTTTGGCGGTGCAGCAGACTAAGTTTGGTCTCGTCTTACGCGTGCCGATCCTCGAAAAGGATTGGCTTAGAATCGATATTTTCGGAGAAGGTGGCACGGCCAATGCCCACATTGATGTAAAAACCATTGGCTCGGGCCAGGGCACCTTCACCAAAAACAACAACTTCTACAAACGTGCCGGAGCTTCGCTTGGCGTCGGCTGGAAGGCCGTTCATATCTTCATTGAGGCTGGCCAAGAGTGGAATATGCTCGACAGCGTGTCCTTTGAAGGAAGCCTAAGCAACAGTATCAATTCGATCGATCTCGGCGGGATGTATTATGGCCTTGGCCTCATCTTTAGTGGCATACCAAGTTGGATTAAAATGAGTGGCTCTAAATCTGATAAGTAGCGTTCGAGACCAGGCTTATTTTTATTTACATTTTTTATAAAATTTAACACATTTTTATTTAAGCACTTGCTAAATTTCTACTTTGGGATCGAATCAGAAGCCAGTAAGACGGTAAGAAGGGTTCCTGACAGAGTAGCACCTCCGGCAATTAAACCATCAATAACAATGTCAACCGAGGTCAATGATCTAAGTGCATTCTTGCCGTGAAATCGAATCTCGCCGACCCCACCAGGAAAGACTCTTCTGATTGCCATATAAAAAGCCGCCAATGAAGGCAATTGATTAAAAGGGGGCGGCACAAACAGAACTCCAGATTCTCTGAGCGCTCCACAGGCACCCTGAACGCACATGCCGATGCCAGTGCCTCGACGATCATTATTTTCTAACAAAAATTTAATTCGCTCTATTTCAACTGGTCTGACTTTTATTTTAAATTCAAAATATGAATGACTGATTGAGCGCCTCGCCAGCTTCTCATGAACACTTTTCTCCCTCATGGGTCGATACTCATTCATCGTACTCCAGACTTGACCGTCTACCAGAATCTTAGTGTGCGAGCAGGATGGAGATCCATCTGGATAATGAGGATACCATAGCATTGAAATATATTTATCTTTAGTTTTAAGTTTCAAATCATTTTCTTGAGAGCGTGAAATGGCTCGAAGACGCAATGCTAATTGAGGATGTGAAAAAAGCAGCTGCCGCCAGTTGTAGTAGGCAAAGCTTTTAACTTCGGGTGTAATTTCATCGATCAATGCCATATCAAAAAGCTCGTAATCTCGCTTGCTTTGAAATGCGGGAAGATTTCCCTTTAACAGGGGATCGATCATAAAATCAATGAACTCTTCGTCCGATATTTTCTGATCAAATGCCAATTGAAAATATTTTTCAACAAGCTCTAAATCAGTTTTTTCTAAAAGCTTTTGTAAACGCGTTTCGTACTCGGTTCCTTTAGTATCGATAAATACTGCCTTGAATATATCTGCATATTTCTTCTTGACCAGTGGAGCAAGCTTGTCTGCTTTAGTAGCAACTAGAGGTTTCGACGCCGCTGTTTTGAAGAGCTCTATGCACATGCCAGCCGAGATATTCGATAGGCTAGAGTTGGCCATTGCCGATGGCAGCAAGCTAAATTGCAATATTGAATAGAAAAATACGAAGAAGTAGATATTCAGAGAAAATCGAATTTTCATGGGTAAAGTGACTCCGTATCTGTTCAGCAATTCATACTATCAACTCTTGCAATCTTAGGTCCAAACTACATATCCATTTCAGCGACTAAAAGATGTACAATTAGCGACACCAGTTCTCAAGCCATCAAAATCATTAAAATAACATCGGGTCCGTAGGTAAAGGAGAACTCAAGGGCTAATTGCAATGATTGTTTTTAAATCTCGTTTGTGAGGTCAGATGCAACATTTCAAAAACTGCGTTTTGTCTATGAAAATTAAGTGTTTCATTTTGAGATTTACCTATAGAGATACGCACTAAAATATTCTAAATCTGCTAGCATATTACTAAGGGGATAATTAGGTGAAAAATGTTCTTAGAAAAATGATAAAAACTCTCCCTGGAGCAATGCTGCTTATCATTCTCGTTGGCTTTTTTGAAAACTGCTCTGAAGGGTTTTCGACCAAAAGTGGAATGGAAAATTTGGCCTTGCAATGTCCAGCAGCAAAAACACTAACTCTCGGCATAAAGACTCCACTCGAAAAGATTTCATGCAATGATAGCAAGTCCTATGTTTGTGAGAGCCGAAGCTTTGGCCCAAATCTTTCGCACCAGTACCTTAAAAAAAATCATTGCTCCGCCAACGCGAACCTCTCGATTAAAGGCTGTATTGAGGTGAATGTACTTACTTTCGATTCAAGTTCTGCAATAGCGAATACTACCGCCGCCGAGAAAAATACATTTTTATCTGGCGGGGAATTCAATCGAGAAGAAATTCGCTGCTCAATCATTGACCCTAGCGGCGGCGCCGCCATTTTAACTGTTGATGCTCCAGATTACGATAGTGCACTCCGAAACCTAAATGACAATTGTCTACAGGCTAAGGAGTCAGCGATATGAATAAGCCACTTCTCATTAGCGTTTTGCTGATCTTTTGTGTAGCTCATTTGGCGCAAGCTCATTCTCGACTTAAAGCGACCGGCCCCATCGCAATTCGAAGTACCAGCGCAGGGATAAAGACCGGGCCCTGCGGCGGGCTGCCTAAATCTACGACTCCTCCAATGCATATTGTTGGATCCACCATGCAGGTGCAGTGGGAAGAAACGATCCAACATCCGGGTCGATATGAGTTCTATTTTTCTCCTGCCAATGATACGGGGTTTGTATTGCTCAGTACCGTAATTGACGTACAGGATTCAATGGCTGATCTACCGCACCAATTTTCAACCACACTCACTCTGCCAAATACCCTTTGTACCAATTGTACAATTCAAATGATTCAGGTGATGACAGAGATTCCAGCTACGCCGTCGCTTTATTTCTCCTGCGCCGATATTAACTTGGTACCAGTCGGAACTGTAATTCCACCACCTCCTCCAACCCCTCCATTACCTCCCGGCTCTGCCCCGGTGTGCCACTAATACGAACTTGTTTCTAAATGCGGCGGACTCTTTTTTCAGTTGGTTTTACATAGAAAAACTGAGTTCAGGGACGGCGAGACCGATCGACAAGCTGCCAATTTGTACAAGCAAGCTGACCCACCCATAACTGGGACCGAAACAGAAAAACCGACATCAGTCGCAGCTGCCTTTAAACTGCACCAAGTAGCTAGACCAACGAAAAGAAGATAAAACCTCCTTTTGGTTCATTATTTCTAGTTTATTCATTATTTCTAGTATTTCTAGTAATGCTTGCTCAAAATGGTCACTTATTGAGGATAGTTTCAATTCTCCGACCCAGCAATCATCTAGAACATTGAGATTCTTTTTGGCACGATCTCTGCTTATATTCTTCTATGGACAAATTCATTCTAGTTTTGATTGGACTTTTATTTTTCAATTTTGCTTCAGCCTTTAGTGTTGCCATTCCGATTAGCGATCCCTTGTTACCAATTGGCTTTTTAGCTGGGGCTACAAGTGGGCACGAAGAAATCACTCGCCAATCCCTATTTCTGCTAAATAAATATTTTTCGTCAGTTGGCATTTCTATTGACGAATTAAGTCCAGAAATTCTAATTGATAAGAATGTTAATTTCATAGGTACAAGTGGCCTCAATACGCAAAACTCAATTATCAGAGGCAACTACGCGACGGACTTACCAGATGGTTTAGCCGAACACTTCAATTTGAAAAAGGCCTCAGCCCTGATGACGAGCACGCTCCTATTATCCACTATCGCCATTCTGGCGAATACGCTTCAGCTCACGACAACTAAGGTGTATTTTCTGGCCTACTTCTTGAAAAGTCTAATCTATTATAAAGTGAATCCATTAGTTTTTGTTTTTAGAAACAAACTAGTGAATTTAACTGGGAGATCTGCATGAAGTTACGAATAATTGGCCGCATTTTGCCTCTACTGATCATAGGTTTGACAGGTGCATTGACAGGCAGCCTAAGTCACGCGGGCATTGGACCTGAGTATTTCGACAACAATATAAAACCCCTATTTGAGAGTCGCTGCATTCAGTGTCACTCTTGCTATAATGCCCCCTGCCAGTTGAATCTGGGTTCGATCGAGGGTCTAGATCGCGGTGTAGTAAATAACTTTGATACCTTTAATCCTAATAAATTAAGACCGGCCGCCCCTAGTCGATTAGGCATTGACCGAAAAACCACTGAAGAGTGGCGCCATTTTTCTAAAAAAATTCACTTTATGCCAGTCACTCAAGACACTGGTAATAAAAATAGCAACCGCGATATGTCTTTTATTTTAAAACTCGTCGAACATAAAAAGGCCAATTCTACTTTGGTAGTTGACCATTTTAAGAATGAAAATGAAATGTCTGAAAACTCTCGTGTTTGCCCAGATGTACCTAAGAAACTAGACGAACATTTAATCAGTCGCCCAAATGCAGGCATGCCTTATGGGCTGCCAAGCCTGTCAGAAATTGAAATTGAACGAATCAAAAATTGGACTGACAATGGTTCTCCGCGAGTCTTTAAGCCTACACCACTGCCTGCGACAGACGTTCCGACCAAGCACCAAATTGAAATCTTTTTTAACTCCTACCTTTCAAATAAGAATATAGCTGAAGCGAAACGCCAGAGCCTTACTAGTCGATATATTTTTGAACATTTATTCTTAGCTCATATTTACCTTCATCAAGAAAAAGCACCAACAAGTTTTTACAGTTTAATTCGCTCTCGCTCTTCTTGCGAAGCACCTGATGAAATTGCCACCCGCAGACCATGGGATGATACCAAGCTTGCATTTTTCTATTGCTTAAAGCGAATCGACGCGATGTTGGTAAACAAAACCCATATGCCTTACCTAATAGACGAAAACAAATTGCTTCGTTGGCATAATCTTTTCTACTCAACGCCATGGCAGGTTTCTTTTCAAGGCAAAAAGAATGTGGCTGATGTCGCCCCCCGAAATGACAGCGACGCCAATAATCCATTTTTCATATACAAAGATATTCCAACGCAAGCAAAGTATCAGTTTCTATTAGACGATGCTCAGTACCATGTCATGACCTTTATTAAGGGACCAGTTTGCAAAGGCAATACAGCAGTCAATTCAATTGACGAGCAGTTCTATGCATTTTTTATCAAACCAAGTTCAGATTTGATGGTACGAAATAAGCAGTTTATTAACGAATCGATTGCCAATCTTTATCTGCCAGCCAGTAAGGGTAGCGGCGAGTTTTTACTTGTGACACCTGCTTACTTTCAACGAGGTGCTAGAGAGCGCTATCGCTTAATGCGTGACCAGTACTACGGACTTGAGTTTCCTAAAGGATACTCAGTGAATGATGTCTGGAACGGAAGAGATGAATCGGCAACCGAGAGTGCAGGTCCCGCAAATGATAATGCCGCACTGACGATCTTTCGTCATGAAGACTCTGCGGCCGTAGTAAAAGGTCTTGTGGGCGCTACTTCAAAAACTGTTTTCGTAATGGATTATTCTATACTTGAGCGCTTTTGTTACAACTTAGTAGTGGGATTTGACGTGGCGGGGGATGTCGGTCATCAACTACACACTCGCCTGTATATGTCTTACATTAAAATGGAAGCTGAAGAAAACTTCTTAAGCTTTCTTCCACGAAATGTGCGTTCTCCAATGCGCCGTTCATGGTATTTGCCATCGAATAGCAAGCTTGAATCAGCCGATAAATTCGTAGGAGACAAAATCGCCGGTAATTTTCCTCTGTTCGGCTTAGACAAAGACAACCAAGTTAATTTGCCAGCACTTGATCAAAACAAATACGACCACTCAAACGTCATTGAAAAACTGTCGACCCTTCGTGGATATCGTAGAGAATTAGTGGATCAATTCAAACAAAGACTTGGCTCAGCTGTTCTCGACAATAATCAATTGAATCCCGACAAGCCCCTACTCACTAAGTCGCAAGATGTTCGCATTGCGGACTCACGAAGTCTTGCTGATTTCGAAATTGAGCTCGCAAAAGTCAGCGATTTGCCAGCACTAAATTCGAAATGGATTCTTAAAATGCCAAGTGCCGCTCTCTTACTTGTAGAAGGACCAAATGGCGCCGAAGTTTATTCTATGATTCGCAACAAAGAACATTTGAATATCGCTTGGTTAGATCATGAAAGCGGCAGAAGAAATGAAATCGCCGACACCATGGTTTTTGCTAAAGGTGTGTTGACATCTTATCCAAATTTCATTTTTTCAATCAATCTCAGTCAGAGCCGTAAGTTCTTACAGCAGATGATGGCAATAACTGATCATGCGTCTTACGATGCTTGGACTAGAGCTTTTGGAAACCCTAGAAGCGGACCTGGTTCAGAAAAGTTTTGGCAGAACTCAGATCGAATTCACGAAGTTTTTAGACAGAACTACCCATTAGAGTTTGGTTCTCTCGATTACAATCGTTATGGTTCGGACTATAGATATCATGAAGATGGAAATGAAACTTTTTTTAAAAATTTACCAGCGACTTTGCGCATGTCAATCACAGAAGAATTGCGCCCTGAAGCATCGTCCCCTGAGAAATCGGAGAAGAAGTGAAAAATCAAGGCACCGCTAAACTATTAAGCCTTCTGCTGGTTACTCAATTTGCTTTTATGCCTATCACGAAAGCGGCGGACTCAGATGCTACTCAGGCAGCACTCATAGCAGCAGTTCTAGCTCCGCCCAAATGTGAGGATTGGTCTAAGGCCGTATCTTTTGAGGAAGCCACCCAAGAGTATATGCGCCAAGCCTTAATTACACCACGTGATTTTAGCTGCGTCTCTCGTGCGTCTTGGATGGCGGTTGAAGATCTATTTCGGCCAGAGAATTCTTCAATCTATCTTTCTCGCCTCAAAGATTTTGATAAAACCTACACCTCAAAAACTTACAAAACTGAAGCGGCTCAAAAAGCAGTTGAAGACATCAAAATTCTGTTTCAACTGCGCTGGCTCAGTAATAATTATGAAGCAATGAAGGACTACAGATCTTCAAAAGTTGTCAAAAGCGTCGTGGTTGGCACTGTAGCCGCTGGAGTCATAGTCGGCGCTGGCTTTCTGCTGCATATTCACAGCCAAGCTCTCTATGAGGTTGAAGCCGCTCTCTGGCCAGCTGCGATACGCATGCTTGGCTATATCGGAACCATGCTCTTTACAAGAGTAGCTACAAACGAGTCGACGGGTGAAGGTTCTGGTAAATTGAAAATGACCAGGCCACCCTTAGATATCATCGGTGGACGTGGTGAGATGTTTTGGTCTTACGGTGACCTACATCTGATGCGTGATATGACCGCGCTAACTGCAAACGCAGTCGCCAGCGGTTTAGTTCATGCGGGGACGGTCGCAATTTCAGTTCGATACATAGGTGGCCTTGTACGCCTTTTATCAGCAGGCTCAATTGTTGGCTTTGCTGTAGCTTATCCTATAGGACTGGGTGTTGAGTGGGCTGTCGATAAAGCCATCACTGATAAATACCACAAACTGCATGCGGATCGAACTTCAAGAATGACTGCTAAGATGAAGTCTGCGAATCGTACGGATTGGGAGCTAAATGTTTTGGCCACGGAGATGACGAACAGCTCGATCACATGGGCCGCGACTCAAGATATGTCTTTGCAAAATAAAATTGAAAACATGGTCTATGGCTTTGCTGAAAGACAGGTTTGTTTGCGCATAGCCAAACCCTGGCTCAAGGTTGAATTTGCAAAAGAGGAGCGCGAGCTGCGCACCAAGGTTTACTTTGAAATTGAAAAAAAACGCACTCGTCTGTTAGAAGTTCGCGACGGAATTCTTAAGAGAATGATTTCTTTAGAGAAGGTGCAAAAGTCTTTTATCAGTAGTTTTGTGGTTCAGCACCGAGCCCTAATCGACCGCCTGGATCGCTACCTTAATCATGATCTATTTATCGATGAAAGATTAGAGCTGCTTCATCAACAAGTCGAGACCCTATCCCAAAAAAGCAAGCTATGGGAAGATGTCGATCACTTAAATGGATTGCGAATTCAAAATAGCTGTATGTAGTGTTTGGGCCCGTGCAAAAGGGCAATCTCAAAAAACAACCAGCTCCAAAACATCCATCGTGGCAGCTAAACCTAGCTCCTGCAATATCTCGTTTTGTTCTGACCGTAGGCTCAACTGCTAACCAAAATGGTACAGCACTATTTGAAGGAATTACCGTTTTATTTCTTGCTCAAGTATACAGAATTGATTTGAGCATCGCTCAACAAATACAAGTGGTGCTCATGTCCATACTTGCCGGAATCGGAACGGCCGGAGTACCGGGCGGATCGCTTCCGCTAATTATGATTCTCTTGCAGCAGGTTGGCATTCCGGCAGAGGGAATGGGAATTATCTTAGGTGTTGATCGCCTTTTAGATATGTGTCGAACAACAATCAATGTCAGTGGCGACCTAGTAATCGCAGCGCTGGTCAGCGGAAAACCAAAAAGTACAAAGATTTAATAAAGCTTTCACTAATACTCTAGTTGGTCAACTGCCCCACCCATAGCCGGGACCGAAACCGAAAAACCGAAATCTGCAGCTGCTGCCTCTAAACTGCTTCTAAACTGCTTCTAAGTTGCTCCAGCTAACGGGACCAAATAATTGAAGATAGGACTAAAAGAGTGCCCAAAAAATGGTGAAGCAGCGTGAGGTGCCATTACTATGTATTGCACGGATATACGAAACCTGGTAACTCAAAACAATGCAGAAGCCAAACGCGCCGATATATCGTAATCCTCAAGAAAGCCTTGTCAAACATCGAGTCAAACATCGAGTCAAACATCGAGTTTTCAATCGAATTCTCGTTTCGATACTCTGCCTTTTTGCAATGTTTTTTTCAGGTGGCTCCATTGAATCCACACATTCATTAGCCCATTTACTCTTATCCGACGTCTGTACTCAGAACCTGGCTCCAAATGAACAAGGCTCATCAATAGTCGAAGTTTCATCGAAAACTGGTCTTTGCTCGATTCAAGTGGCACTCACTCAATCACTTTCAAATCTTAGCCTCCTAAAGTCAAAATCAATGTTACCTCGAGCTCAACTATGCGGGGGTAATTCGTTCGACAAAACACACGACAGTCTTTCTCCAATTCGCCTGGTCCATTGGAACTCCTCGCGCGGTCCCCCCGCTCAAGTTTGATCCACAAATTTGTCAAATTTTTTATTTAGTCCAATTGATGTTAGATTTGATTCGGAGGAATCATGGCTCGTATATGTGTATATTTAATTAGGTATTTTTCTATTTGTTCACTAACACTTCTTTGTTCAATCGAAGCTTTTGCCCAAGTTGAGCAAAATTCTCTTACGAAAAATAGCGTAGCAACGCCACCAACCTCTTGGGCGAAGGGATTTGCCCCGGACATCGGAGTTAACGCTCTTTTACTTTATCAAAATGCCAACCGCGGCAATAGCGCCTATACTAAAGATAGAAATGGCCTAGGTTTACAAGAAGCTGAAGTTCAATTCTCTAGTGACGTTGATCCTTATTGGCGCCTTGTCAGTACTTTTTCGCTTCATCAAGAGGTTAGCGTGGATAGCACCACCACACCGCTGACAAGAACAGCAAAGTATGTCTTCGAACCCGAGGAACTATTTGCCGAAAGTTTAGAGTTGCCACTCGTTACCTTGCGCGTGGGCAAATTCAAAGCTGCTTTCGGCAAGCACAATCTTCTTCATACTCATGCCTTTGCTTTCGTTGACGCCCCTTTAGAAAATAAAGTTCTACTTGGCGATGAAGGTTTAAACGATGTCGGCATTTCGGCAGCAACATTGATCCCGCTGCCTTGGTTCTCTGAATTGACCCTACAGGGCTTTTCTGGCCAAGGAGAGGGACTTGATTATTTTCATTCGCCATCAGCTAATAGCAATATTGGCTTAACCCATTTGAGAAATTTATGGGACCTAAGCGATGACTTAACTATTGAGTTAGGTATTTCAGCCGCCACCGGCCAGAACGCGACCACGAGTCCAACAAATCTCTATGGCGCCGATTTAACTTTAAAGTGGCGTGGCAGTAAATCTCGCGCAATAATTTGGTCAAGCGAAATCATTCAGCGCGATCAAAATTTAGCCACCAGAGAAAAGGGCAAGGGCTTGGCAAGCTGGATTCAATATCAATTTTCTCAAAGATGGTGGGCCCAATTGCGCGGCGAAGTTCTTGGAATTGAAGGCCAAGATCCAGCTGCAACTTCAGTCTTGCCTGAATCACAGAGAAAACAATCTGCCCTGATCGGATTTGTCCCGTCTGAATTTTCAGGTCTCAGGCTTCAATACGATAGGCTTTCTGATGGCCGCGCAACTGAAGAACAAAAAATTTCCTTACAATTTAACTACAGTATCGGCGCTCATCCTGCGCACGCTTACTAGAGGAAAAAACATGAAAACATTACTGCTGGCTCTTTTCTTTAGTGCCTTTGTGTCAATCGAGGTATCAGCAAAAATAAAGGTGGTCGCAACGACGGCTGATATTCAAGCCATGGTTCGCCTTGTCGGTGGCGATCTAATTGAGCTCAGTGCAATAGCCAAAGGAGCACTCGACCCTCATTATCTTGAAGCAAAACCATCTTATATGGTGAAGCTTCGAGATGCTGATCTGCTCGTATCAAATGGACTGTCCCTCGAAGTTGGCTGGCTACCCAATTTAATAAGAGGAGCAAGAAATCCGAAGCTTAATCCAGGCGCGCAGGGCAATTTGGATCTTGGAACACTCATTGAACCTCTAGAAAAACCTACTGGTTCCATTTCTCGTGCCATGGGTGACGTACATCCTGATGGCAATCCACATTTCACACTCGATCCAAAGCGAGTGGGCGATTTAGTTTTAAAAATCGCCGAACGAATGGGTGAGCTCGATACGACCAATAGAGATTCATTTTTAAGACGCGCCAAAGTTTTTCAAACACGCTTGGCAGAGAAAACCAAGGCATGGCAAGAGCGCCTAGATAAATCTGGTGTGAAGAAAATTGTGACTTACCATCCCTCACTCAATTACTTTTTAGATCGTTTTCAGCTTCAAGCAATTATTCATTTTGAATCCAAACCGGGTGTGCCGCCAACGACTCAACACATCTTAAAAGTGATCGAGATGGTGAAAAATGAAAACATTAAAGTGGCTTTAGTCGATAATTTTTTTGATACTAAAATTGCAGACCGTGTCGCCAAAGAGAGCCCACAACTTAGAGTCAAGTCAGTGGGCATTTCTGTCGACTCAGCCGCTGGATTAAATACGATCGAAGATGTTCAAGAACAATTGGTACTTGCGATCGAAGGAAAATGATATGGATGTTGTACAATTTTTGGCCGCACCCTTTGCCATGTGCCTTCTTTTAGTTGGCATACATTGTTATCTTGGCTTACATGTGCTTGCACGTGGCGTGGTATTTGTTGATCTTAGTCTTGCTCAGGTCGCATCTTTCGGCGCCACTCTAGCACTATTATTCGACCCAGAACACCATTCGCCCATGGGTTACTTTATCTCTCTAGGTGCAACCCTATTGGCCGCAGCAGTGTTTGCATTCGCGAGGCGCTTTGAGAAACGACTCTCACAAGAAGCTCTTATCGGCATTACATATGCTTTTGCATCAGCAGCAGTAGTTTTAGTGATCGATCGCCTCGCTCATGGGGCTGAGCATTTGAAAGAAGCCCTAGTTGGCCAAATATTGTGGGTAGGCTGGGCCGAAGTCACTCGCACCGCGCTGATTTACTCTGCCGTTGGACTCATTCATTGGATTTTTCGAGCAAAATTCATCCAAGCCTCATTCGTTCCGGCAAAGGACCATTGGTTTTTGGACTTCCTGTTCTACGCGCTTTTCGGCGTTGTCATCACCTCCTCAACCTCAATAGCTGGCGTGCTCTTGGTCTTCTCTTTTTTAATTGTTCCGGCGGTTATGAGCACGCTTTTCTACTCAACACTCAAAGCAAGACTCTTTTTTGGATGGTCAACCGGCGCCCTCGTCAGCCTTATTGGGATGTGGCTGAGCTATAAACTCGACCTTCCCGTAGGGGCCGTACTCGTGGTATTGTTTACCGCAATTCCAATTCTAACATTGCCCTACCTATTTTTGAGAAGGACGACCAAATAACAGAAGATGATGTCCGCCCATTCATTTTTCTCATGAGCGAATGAGACCAATACTTAGTCAACTAAATGCTGTTTATTAAAAAGTGGACTCCCACCTATAGACGTCAGCATCCCATTTCACAAGGTGTTAACCCGGATATTTCATCAGATTTCTGTTGCAATCGCCGCTTCGCTAGTCTGGGCGCTTCGCTCCTGGCGTTTTCGAGACCTTTTCATTGCGACAAC
>JAYVXS010000070.1:0-21169 GCA_043784965.1 Bdellovibrionales bacterium | reverse complement strand
GGAAGGTTGGCCGCAAATATCTTACGAAACAAATCGTATTTTTCGTAATTCTTGCCTTTACAGTGGGGTTTTCACTAAGATATTTTGCATATAATCTGTTTTCAAATGCCCAGGACATTCCTGCAGCCATAGGTGAGTTCGATCGTTATATTACCCGTCTTATTTCAATGGCATTAGTTGCCGGCATGGGCTTTCAAATCTACATGAACTACGTCTCTCTAAAACCACTTGGACGTTTACTCAAGCGAGCCAGAGAGCTCCGTAAAGGTGCCGCATATGAAAGCGAACTCACGGCTGATGATTTGACCGAGGAAGTCTACGGTGAATGGTTAGATCTCGAGCGAGCGCTCAATCGCATTCATCGCGACCTCAGGGAACAGACGGATGAGTTATCCACCGAACGCGAAGAGCTTTCGGCACTATTGGGGGCGGTAAGCGATGCTATTTACGCCGTTGATATTTTTGGCGAGGCACTATTTTTTAATACGCAATTTTCGATTCTGTTTAGCGCTCATGCGCAAAGTGAAAAGAAGAATACAAGATTAAATGAAATCTTTCGCTCCCCCGAAATTCTAGACGCATTTAAGGACGTATTGAAAACCGGCCAAACGAAAGTTATAAATATTAATTTACGGACGTCGAGACAGAGTATCAATCGACACTTTAATCTTTCAATCGCACCACTTAAGAATACTCCATCTGAGAAAGTTTTTGGCGCTGTGGGAATTTTTCACGATGTAACTGAGCTCAAGCAAGCTGAGCAAATTCGCATTGAATTCGTAGGCAATGCTTCACATGAGCTTCGAACTCCGCTGACTTCTATAAAAGGTTACCTTGAAACCTTGATCGACGATTTTAAAAATAAAAGATTTGATTCGGCCGATCATTTTTTCGCGGTCATCACAAAAAATGTAGATCGACTTATGTATCTAACAAATGACCTTCTCGATCTTTCAACCATTGAGTCTGGAGCTGAACTGAAGTCTGAGATTTTAGATACCCGCGAAGTAACTGAAAATGTCCTGCGACAGCTTGATGAAAGACGTCTTAAGAAAAACCTCAGTATTGAAGTTCAATATGTAGCCGAAAGTTTGTTTGGTGATGCCGATCGAATCGAGCAGGTGCTCATTAATCTTGTGCAAAATGCAATTAAGTATATTCCAGAGAATAGAAAGATAATTCTGCTTTGGGAAAATAGTGAGGCCGGTGAGGTGATATTGCGAGTGCGTGATAACGGACCAGGTATCCCGCGCGAACATCAGGATCGATTATTTGAGAGATTTTATCGGGTCGATACCGGGAGATCTCGCGAGCAAGGTGGCACGGGTCTAGGGCTGTCAATTGTAAAGCATGTGATGATTAAGCACGGCGGCAGGGTGGTTCTTAAGAGTGAGAATGGCGAAGGAGCTGAGTTTATTTGCTATTTTCCAAATGAAAATTTAGGATTAGCTAGGTAATGGATCTCTTACGTAATTAATCGCTAAGTAAAACTGTGACCAGTTACACAAGAGGTCTAATAAATTGTAGATTTTTGTTAGCATTAGGTTTTATTTTGAAGAGTTGCTGCAAGAGTAGTTTTTTCATCCAGATGGGCCACCTGTCAAAACGACTTTCATTTAGATCTCTTCCCTTTTTTGTTCATTTATTTTTTCTGGAGTAGGACTTGGCTTAATCGCTGGGCTGGGTGTAATCACAGGAGACGAGGTAGGTGCGGTGCTAAATTCTGGATTTGGAAGTCCTGCCGATAGGAGCTTCAAATCGTTGAGTTTGGTTTGAATTTCTAGGGGGATGGAGGTTCCGGCACTTCCGGAGTAGCCGATGATCATTGAGTTGTTAAGCCGGTCAAAACACAATCTGGCCAAATCCGTATGCGCAACCGTGCGTATACAAAGTTCATAATAGGTTTCATGTAGTGTCCAAAAGTTCAGATCACGAGTATTCTCAGAGACCATGCCTGAGAGATATAAGGCGCGCGCCTTAATTTCGTCGTCAGCAGTATGAAATGACAGCAAATCATGCAGTATTCCTGAGGCTCTAAAAAATAAAATATCCTGAGAATGATCAAGCGGGTACTTCTGTTTGGCTTGCGCCTTTAAGATCATTTTTTCAACTGATCTAAGCGTCTCAGGTGGGGCAATCAGCAAAGGTTTATATTCTCTTCGCCACTCTTGCACACTTGCCTCCCAGGGAGCCACGGATTCTTTAACGAACTGAGGAGTGTTTGGATTTGCGGCTATTTTTCTAACAAGAGTGAGAGTTTTATTTGGATCTTTTTCAACTTTTACACTAATTGCCACAGCGGATCTGGCCGCGAGTTCCCATTCAAAAACATGTTCTGCAGCAAACTTTTTATCATCTATAATATTTGAAAACTCATTAAGCGCTTGATCAAATCTTCTAAGTGAAACATAGAGATCTGCCTTCTCACGGGGAGTGAGACTGTCTGTGGGAAAGTCCAATTTCATTTTAGGAAAGTTTGGGCCGTTACTCGACTGGGTATGACATTGTATGCAATAGGAACTTGTATCCCGCAGAATCATTCGCGCGGCTTGAAGTTGTCCGGACATCAACAAAACCTTTGCTCGTGAAATATCCTCTTCAAAAAGCTCGGCTGTCATTTTTAGACTTGGATCCGAATTTTTTGGAAGTTTATCTGTTTTTAAGCTGTGCGCGAGTTTTCGTAATGCCTCGGTGTCCTTTTCAATTAGCGGTCTATTTTTAGGATCCATAAACTTTTGATCATTTGCAGCGATGGGCACAAGCTCACTAAAAACTACAGAAAGCTCCTGCATTTTCATTTGCCAGCTATTTGAAGATTTTTCGGGTTCCGTTTTTTTTGCGCTTTGCACGCAAGATGAAAAAAATAAACTGATAGTGAGGGAGCTAAAAAGGATCAGGAAAGTGTAAAATAAACGATACATAAGATTTATCCCGATGCCGGCATTGAGCCTGGCAATGCAAATTGGTTCAAAATATAATACTATCATAAGCATGCTAGCTCGCGCACGCACTTTTGACGGCCCCTAAGTTTGTCATATTTGCGCGGGCTTTTAGATTGGTCGTGGAAAGATTTCGAGTTTGGTCTTCAGATGTTCGGGTACCCTGGCCTCGATGATTTCCTTTAGCTCTTTGGTTTTGTAGCGGGCAGAAAGGTGAATCAATACAACTTTTTCACACTGCAAGGACTCAAGTCTTGGGAGCAACTCATCAAAATGGATATGCCCCCAGAATCTAGCATTCTCAACGGTTTTTTTATGGTCAACAAAAGTGACTTCCATGATGAGCACGCGTGACTTTTTAACCCATTCGCAATGATCTAGAAATTCAATTTTGGTATCGCCAGTAAAGCTCACAATGGGGTCTTCGATTACGGATTCAACTTCAATTCCTTGGCGTTTTTTTTCGATAATTTCAAGGGGAGTTGAGTTCTGAAATTCGAGTTTTAGTTTCTTTTTTCTTTCAAAAATGGTGTATCCATTTGAGGGCACGCGGTGAAAGGTTTTGAATATTTTAAAATAGTATGGCGGCTTGAGTGGGTAACTTATGCCTTCTTCAGTTGCGATGAATTTATATTTGTATTGATGGTCCTCAATTTTCTCCCAATGACGCATAATGGATTCAAGCGGATCGACTAATACTGCCGGCATATAAATATTAGGTGGAGCTTGTGAAGTCATAGATTTTTGCCCGATTAGATACGGCAAGCCCGAGGCATGGTCCATATGACCGTGGGTGATGAGCAGGTTTGAAATCGGCACCTGATAGGGGAGCCCTTGGGCGACATCAAAACAGGCGTCGGCATCAGGGAATGCGATACTAGTTGAAATACCCGCAATTGAGTAACCCAGGAGACGAATCATTTTATGATTCCAATTGAACCCATTTGACAGAGACAAAAAAGCCTACATTTCTAATGCGTGCGCGTAGCAATCTGCTTTGCGATCACGTCATGATTGAGCCAGCTGACCGGATCTTTCGGATTCCAGCTATCAAAAAACATCAAAGAACCAGTCGCTTTAAAAACCTCTTCACTCAAGACAAAGGTAATCAATTCTTTTTCACTTTTGTGCATACTCCACAGATGTGAGCTAGCTTGAAGCATTTTCTCCATTTGCGCTAGGGTGCTATGTTGCGGCCATTTATTGAAATCACAGTGTTCTTGAATCAACGAGGAAGTTAAGTAAGACTCGCAAAAATTTAATACATCAGCGATTTTGAATTCGTCTTTCAAAAGATTTTGGCATTTAGCTATGATATTCTTTGCATAAGTTGCATTTGGATTCGCGGTAATTTCTCGTTGAAGTGCACCCAAAAGAGGATAGAGAGATACTTCAACTCCTGAGAAAATCGAACTCGAATTGGTCAAGATTTCAGGGCAGTTGTATACACAAGAACGGATGCCATTTGTGCGGGCTTCAAAAGAATAGTCCTCTAATTTCATTTTTGCCCAACCCTGAACATAAGGACTATAACTTTGCCAACGAAATTTATTTTGAATTAGCACCTCACTACCATGGTAGCCATAGGCAACATAGGTAGTCCGTCCACCGGCAGCTTCGATCTTTTTGCGAATTTCTGCGGTCGAGTTTATTAAAATATTAAAAGTGCCGGCCGTAACTTCATTAAAATTAATTGCGCAGAGTTTGCCAATATCGGATTCCCAAAATGTTCGTGATGGAATATGCCGCTCTCCTTGGCCCTTAAATATTTTGTTCATCGTTGGCATCAAAAGTTTGGCCCGCGGTACACCACCGGCCATTGTATGAACAAACAAAACATTTTTACCAGATGGAATCTTTTTTACGAGTTCTGCCAAATAAAGATCTACCTGAGCTTTGAATTTTTTATCGGCTCGTTGTCGTGAATCTTCGATTTGCTCCCAATCAAGAGTCACTTTATCCCAATCGCCCATTTTAAAGCCGGTCAGTTGATCGCATGGCGATACACCTTTGGCGGATTTTTCAAAATCAAAACCGGCTTCTAGTGGAATGTTAATAAAATCTTTAGGCTGGCTTTCAAGTTCTTCAGGAGACAGCGGTCGTAGATTGTTGTCGGCTGTGCGTCGACCGACAGTCGAGCGGATCACTTTCAACCCAGCCTTTTCAGCCTCGTCTAAAATCCCGTTTGCATAACCGCGGCTAAAAATTTCACCAAACACCACCATAATATCGCCAGCGCCAAAGGTGCTTTGAGAATTGAGATCGCCAACCGCAGGTAAGCTTGGGAAGTTTTTAAAATGGGTTTGTGCATTCGAGGACATCGTTAGCTCCTTTTTGAAACGAAGATTCGAACTTTTTGAGGCAAAAAACGAGAGGCCATTATTGAGTGGCAGCCTCGGTAATGTAAAGCAATCTTTCGCATTTTCGATCGCTTTAAGTGGATACAGGCCCTTTTTCTTTAGCTGGTTTAGGTGGAAAACCTGAGCTCAGGGACGGTGAGACAGTTAAACAAATATCAGATACTTTTAAGTCCTCAGCCGATCAACTAGCAGCAAATTTATATAAACTCACCCACCCATAACCGGGACCGAAACTGAAAAACCGAGATCGGTTGCGGTTGCCCCTAAACTGCCTCCAGATTGCACTTCGTAACTAGACCAACCAAAAGAAGACAGGGCCATTTTTGAATGTGAAAAATTTTGTGAAAAATTTTGAATGATTGTCTAACAATCTTCGGCATATAACCCGATTGGGCCCAACTTACCCATCTACGCCAGCTCTTAACTATCTGAAAATACGTGCTAAAAATGAAGTTCCTTAGCTAGTAGAGCTGGTACAGGCCTTGAAGTAGTAAACATTGAACAGAAAAATTATTGTCATTAGCAATTAGGAGAACTTATGTTTTCAAAAACAAGCAACGGAGCTCATTCGCAATTGGCGATGAAAGCCCATCGAATCGAGTCTCTTATAAAGCTCGCATTATTGGCCTTACTCGCCACTTCATTCGCGGTTGCCTGTGGCAATAAGAATGAGGGAAACGGTGCCGTCGCAGGGGTCTCCATTATAAGCGTCGTAAATGGGGGCGTTGGGACAGGCTTTGGTGGCGTCACGAACCTAACCGTCACGGTGGGAGATAATTCTGGACAGCCAGTACAAACCTATATTTTAAATGTCGGCGTTGGCGCCCTCAATGGTGACCTTAGGCAAATTGGTCAAAATGTTTACGAACTTCAAGCAACCTGTGCTAACGCAAATTGTAGTGATGTCGCATTTTTAATTGTTGCCCGCAGAGGATTCGTCAATACCGGTGGCTCTTTCGGCAGTTACTTTGGCACAAATCCACTTGCCGGAAACGGCGTTAATTATCCAGCAACTGCAAGCACCCAATATGTTTTAACTACCCAGCCAATGGGTTCGATTGAATTTCTTTACCGCGCAACCGGAAACGGCGCAGCTGGAATTAGCTGGGTTCTAACCAAAACTTTGGTTGATAGTACTGGACAAATTAGCATTCTCAATCAGGCTCAAATTCTGGCTCTAGAAACACCCTAAAAGTCTGCTTCGGTGAATATTCTCAATTCACCGGCCTCAAACTTGAAGGTGATCTCTCCAGATTTACCTTGTGACGCCCATTTTAATTTATGAACTCCTGAGCGCAGCCTCGATAAAATCACCGGTGTATACCCGTAGTTCTTTCCATCTATTGAAACATAAACCCATCGCCTTGTTCTGATTTCAAGTCTACCCTCACGCATATTTGAATATGAAGGATTCAGCCGATACAAAGGGGTTGAAACGACCGGAGTTACAAAGCAAGAACAGGCAAGCGCGCCTAGCATTGCCCACTGAAAGCCTCTCCTTTTTGGTCGAATGATCTTAAGCCTAAGCGTCTGTTGGCTTTGAGAGGCTCGCCGAATCAAGATCGACGTAACTAGCTTTCCTAGTTTTTTTTTCGCGAACCAATTTCTTTGAATTCTCTTAAATTCTCTATCTGCCGGCTTCATTTTAAGAAATAGATCATCAGAATTCTGCACTGAAATGGCTCGCGCCCTACATTCCACCTGGGTAATTGGAATATTTGAAACTCCCATATTTATATCTATTAAAATCAGCCCAAGAGCGAACAAATCAGATTTAATAGTTCTTTCTCGGCCGGACCAAACTTCAGGAGCCAAATATTGAGGGGTCCCAACAATTTCTTTTGAATCAGACCACATGCTAATGGAAGTCGAAAAATCAATTAACTTAACACAACCAGCTCTGTCTATCATGATATTTTTAAGATTGAGATCGCCATGAATGCGGCCCGCCCGTTCTAAGCAGTGAAGTCCCAATTGAATTTGAGCTGTAACTTCTAATATAAGGTCGATCTCAATCTGTGACTGCAGCAAAAGATCAAATAGCGTAATTCCATCTATATATTCTAAAACCAAGGCTGGACCCATATTTAAATTTTCCCAGGCGAGCATTCGGACGCAAAAGGCAGAATCAATTTTTGAAAGCGCCTCAAACTCTTGTCTGAACCATTCAACTTGATTCTTATTTTTGAGAATTTTCAAAACAACTCTTTGCTTTGAGTGACCGCGACTGTCCCGGCGTTCAGCTCTGTAAACACAGCTACTTAGACCTTCCCCAAGAATAGTTTCAAGCTTATAAGTTGAGGATTCACTTTTTAATCGGTTCATTTGTCCGGCTAACTTCAACATTTGTGCCATTTAATGCCGCCGTTTAAAGAGGGCCATCGGATTCATGGTAATTTCACGATAGTGTTGATCATTCAACTTTTTCAAAGCAATTTCTCTGCAACTAGAAGGCAAGCTGCTCACTTCAAATTTTGTCTTTGAGCTTTCAGCCAACTGACTGGCGCGATCGATACAGTTTTCAGTCAGCCAAAGTCTTGCATTATGAAAAGCTTCGCCGCTCAAGAGATTTCTACGCCTTTCAATTTGTATCAATTCAAAACAAGAACTCGGTAACATTTCGAATTTAAGTTGTATTTCACATTGTGCTTGTAAGTTCTCAAGTTGGTGTACTTCTCTTAATTTCAATTTGAAGTGAGCTAAATTTGGTGCGCGAATCATTTCACCTATTTTCACGTCGAATGAACCTGCCGCGCGCGAAATCGAAACAAAACAAAGACCCAACAGGACTATTGGTACATACAAAATCCTCACTTTTCGAACTCCTTTAAAAGCTGATTTAAAATCGGCCCAAATAAAAGAAGTAAAAATGCAGGAAATTGAAAAATCAGCAGAGGCAGAAGCATTTTGATTGGCAACAGATCGATATGCCGCTTAATTTCTAGTTCCATTGCTCGCTCAATTTCAATTTGGACTTCTTTAAGATGAATTTGAATGCTTTGGCCCGAAAGACCGGAGGCAACCAGTTCGAGTAGAATTCGTCGGTACGAACTCTTTTCTTCATGAATAAGTCGACTCCAGTTCTGACCTTTATCCCAGGCAAATAAAAATTTTCTAGAAAGTTCTCCAAACTCGTCCTTTGACTGCCCAATATACTTTGAAAAGCCACTGCGAACGGACTCTCCATTGTCCTGGGCGGACTGCAATTCAAGGAGGCAAGTCATCGGCGGCGCTAGATCTTCCATTTGATTTTACTCCCTTTATAAAAAATCAGACTGAGACCGGTGCCAAACAATAGAAAACTAATAATTATCATTCGACGATTTTCTATAAATCCAAATCTTCCGATTACAAAAACTAACAAAGCAAAATAAATTCCACTCAAAATCAATGATTGAATGCGAATCTGTTGCATTACTTGGCCGGACTTACGTCGAAAGTCGGATTGAATTCTCAAGCGACTGCGAAAGCTCATTAGTCTCTTCAGGGCAGCATGAGGAACCAAATCTGCCTCGACAAACTCACCAATTATACTTTGAACAAAGTGCGAAATCCGCTCAGGATTGTTTTGTTGTGAAAAAACAACAACATCTCTTATGTCGATCAAAATTCTCTGAATTGTTCTTGGACTCTCTGAAATCACATCTGAAAACGAGTTTCGAAAAGCCTTTCCTGATTTCATTTTTAGGATTATCAGACTTAGAATCTCTTCGAATCTCTCCTCAAATTTTTTTCTTCGATATTTTTTAAGAATCGCGATGAATAGTGAGAATAGCAGATGTGGAGAGAAGGCAAGTACCCACAGAACAATAATATGAGTGATGAAAAACGAAAAGATGATGATGGCCACCACGTAAGTAGTGCCAAAATTTGTCATCTGTTTTTTTGTGAGAATATTTTGTCCGACAACTTCTCTTAAAATACGATGAGCGGTGATAAATCCGAAAAGCAAAATCAAAAATACGATCAGCATTTGTGAATTCTCCGTAAAAACACATAATGCAAAAAAAAAGCACTAAAGTTATTTTTTTCTATTGACGATCATAGTCACACCAGTAACACTATTAACAGGTAGACCACTTGTTAAACAAAAGTTACGCATCCAAAGAGGAGCACACAATGGCAAAGAAAAAAGCTACAAAGAAAGCAGCGAAGAAAGCTACTAAGAAGAAAGCTTCTAAGAAGAAAGCTTCTAAGAAGTAGATTTCTGCTTTAAAAGTTTCTTAAAGAGCCTTCGATTTTTCGAAGGCTCTTTTTTTTGTGGAAACCCCATGGTTTTGTATGCCACGGCCAGTTTGCGGAGATGAAGTCTATCTAGCCGAGACCAGTTTTAAGTTGGCAACGACTAAAAATGGGACACTTTAAATTAATTGAGTCTTATTAAAACCATCAAACAAGGTTAAAAAAGGCGGGCTCTGATTCCATCTTTTTGAAGAAACTTACTGATCGACTTATCGTCTAGTTTATCTAGACGCCAGATCAAATCATGAACTAGGCCCAATGTTTTTTCACCTTCGGGAGTCCGAAGTTTTCCTGTCAAAACAGTAAGATCGTCTGTCAACAGCACCATATTCGAGAAAATTTTTGCGATTTCTTTATTTTTTGAAGTTTTATCGAGCAAAATGAGCGTTTTATTTAAATTTGTCACTAGTCCATTCATTTTCTCAAGTGTGTCGGCAACCGAACTCTCATTTTTTTCAAGTATGTCGATCACTTTCCCCGCGAGGCCATAACTCTGTGAAATAAGTTGATCAATTCTCGGTGGATCCTCACCCCTAACAAAGTCCCCGGATTTAAATTCTGGCTGAGCAAGGGTGCCTGGAGTGATTTCAATGAATTTTTCACCGATGACTCCGGCAAGATTTATATAGAACTTACTGTTGGCTCTCAACGTAGGCCAAGCCTCTTTACTAATCGAAACCCTAACTTTTAACTTTACCTCATTGCCTCGATTATCTTTCATCTCCGGGTCAAACTTGATATCCAGGACCTTTCCCACTTTGATACCCATCACTCGAACTGGAGAGCCTAGTTCAATTCCACCTGCGAAATTATAACCGATATTTATATAGTTATTTTGAGAGAAAGGATTTATCGCGCCCAGATAGTACGCAAAACCAACGACTAAAAAAATTGTAAAGATAAACAGTAATCCGACCTTGATTTCAACCTTCATGAATTCAACTCTAGCGAACTTTGTTTTCGAATGTCCATTCTAAACTCCAGTTCGACGAGAGAAAATGAGCATTTACATCTTTTCTTTCGTCGAACTCACGTTTTCATTATCCAATCTGACGATTAAAATAGGCTAGAGAAAAAATAAGTGAGGATGAAGTCTATAATGATGATCGTCACCGAGGTTGCAACCACACTATTCGTAGTGGCAAGTCCAACACCTTCAGCTCCGGCTCGGCAGCGAAAACCAAAATGACAACTGAACAGCGGAATTACGGCACCGAAACAGGCACCCTTGATCATCGCCATAATTAAATCTTGAAAGTGTACAAAGGTCCTCATCGCAGAATAGAAGGCCCCGGCGGTGAAACCAAGCTGAGCGGTGCAGACCAGCATCGCACAAAATATACAAACCAGATTCGCAATTATACACAGTACAAAACTGCTGAAAATACTTGCGATAAAGCGTGGTACTGCTAAAAATCGAATGGGATCAATACCTAACATTTTAAGTGCATCGATCTGTTCCGTAATTTGCATAGTTCCAATTTCAGCGGCAAGACCGGCGCCAACTTTAGAGGTCAGCAAGAGTGCGGTTACTACTGAACCGAGTTCTCTTAGTATTAGCAAAGATGCAAAGCCGGGCACCATAGAATCATCATGGATGACCAATTTCATATGATATGAGGCCTCGACAATGGTCACGACAGCCGCAAAACTCACACAAAAAACAATGATAAATAGACTCTCATTAGCCATAAAATAAATCTGATTCAAAATATCTCGAGTACGAAATGGTGGTACGAAAACACCTTGGATTGTCTTTAAAACCAATAGAATAAAATCGCTAATACTGCGAAAATTTTCGCGGACAAACCGACCGAGCTGAAAAAGTAGGGCAGAGGCGCTCAAAGCAAAGGGCATCTCAAATGCCTCCAAATAATTGACTGATCGAATTGCTAATTAGACTCGTAAGCCAATCTGCAACCACAAGACCCACCATTGTATAAACTGCTGTCTGGACCACTGCCCGACCTACACCCTTCGCACCGCCAGTCGTTGTGTAACCCTTGTAAGTACAGATGCTTGCGAGTACAAACGCGAATACAAAACATTTAAATAATCCACTTAATATAGATGAAAACTGTACGATATTTGGAATATGTCGCAGATATTCTTCTGCCGTGATTCCAGAAAAGAAAACTCCCAATAATACGCCACCAAACACGGACATAAATAGGCCTACGCCTAAAAGAAAAAAGCTCGCTATAATAATGGCGACAAATCTCGGGAAAATGATTTCTTGTATTGGATTAGCCCCAAGACAACGAATCGCATCGATTTGCTCGGTTACCCTCATGGTTCCGAGCTCTGCCGAAGTGAAGGCCCCCACTTTACCTGAAAGCATGAAAGCAATTAGTAAAGGGCCCACCTCGCGAATGGTTGCGCTCGTTGCAAGTCCCCCGAGAAATCCGAGCGCGCCAAATGCCTTCACTTGTAAGGTGAACTGCATGGTCATAATAGCGCCAACAAAAAAGCCGGCAAGCGCGGTGGTTGAAAGTGACTGAGTGGTAACGCGCCAAACTTGAAAAATTGTCTCGTGGAGCTTAATGCCGTCCCGAAAACTCGTTACAAATATTTCAATTATGAAGAGTGTACAGGACCCAATCTCTTCTAACAAATTTGCGACTTTAGCCAATTGAGACCTCATGAATTTATCTCACCCAAAAAGTCGACAACTATTGGTTGTTGGCTTTTCTTCAAATCTTCAGGTGTTCCACTCTCGACAACTTTTCCTTGATCGAGAACAACAATTCGATCTGCAATCTCAAATGCCACCTTCATATCATGACTGACTACAACCGAGGTTGTTTTCAGTTTTCGAGAAAGATCTAATATAAGTTTGCTAATCGAGTTCGTTGTAATGGGATCCAGGCCAGTTGTGGGTTCATCAAATAGTAATATCTTTGGGCGCAAAGCAATGGTTCGGGCCAGACTGACTCGTTTCTGCATTCCATAAGAAATTTGGTAAGGAAACTTAGCTTCAATGCCATTCAATTGAACAAGATTTAAGCTCTGTAAGATGCGCTCAGCAATTTCAGCTTCAGACATTTTATAATGTCGCCGCAGACCAAAAGCGACATTTTCATAAATATTTAGTGAGTCAAAGAGGGCGGGCTGTTGAAAGACCATGCCGCAAGATTTTCGAACCTCGAAGTATTTTTCCTCACTATACTGAGAAACCTCTTTGCCTTCGATCCAAACTGAGCCAGCATCAGGGCGCATGAGCCCAACAATATTTTTGAGCAATACCGACTTTCCGGTTCCTGATATTCCGAGAATAAATAGAATTTCACCCTCATAAACCTTCAAATTGATACCGTTAAGAACGGTGTGAGCGCCAAACTTCTTCAGCAAATTTTGAAATTCAATCATAGTTCTCTTCAATTCACTGAACTCCCTGCTTCAATCGCTAATGGTCCATCGAGAAAGCCATGAATAAACTGTTGAACTCTTGGATCCTGATGCGCTTTTGTTTCACCGACAGATCCCGTTACAATTAAACTTTGATCGACCACAAGACCTATGCGATCGGCCATTTGAAAGGCACGATGCATATCGTTGGTAATTGCCACAATTGTACTGGAATTCTCTCGTTTTACCCGCAAAATCAGATCAATAATTTTTCGACTTGTTATCGGATCTAGACCCGCCGTGGGATCATCAAACAAAAGAATTTTGGGAAGTAAAACGAGAGCCCGCGCTATTCCAAGGCGCTTCTGCATTCCGCCACTAATTTCATCTGGAAATAATTCCCTAGAATCGATCAATCCAACATCAGTTAAGTACTTCTGAATTGCAAAGTCGATTTCCTGAGAATTCATATCGCCAACTTCGCGCATTGCAAATGCAAGATTTTCAGAAACTGTGAGTGAATCAAATAGTGCATTTTTTTGAAAGAGCATGCCCATTTTTCTGATTATTTTCTCTCGTTTTTTGCCACGTGAGGTCAGCAGATTTTCGCCTCCAATATGGATTTCTCCTGAGGAGGGCGACAATAGTCCAGCGATCATTTTAAGCAGAAGTGTTTTTCCAAGACCGCTTGGGCCCACGATAACAAAGCTTTCTCCACTCAAAATATGCACGTTTATTTCTTTAAGAATGACTTCATCTGCGGCTTTAAACCCGATATTTTTCAAAATAATTTCAGATGACGCCATCCTGAATCTACCCACCCATATTTTGCTTCAAGAATAACTTTATATTAACGAGTTCATACTCTATTTCAGTTTTTCGAGTACTTGCCGAGAGCTATGTTTCGCTAGTAGTCTATACGTTGCAAGATAAATTGAAATGACTATTTTTGCTAATTTGAGCGAGCTTTTTTTGTCGATTAAAGAATAAAGGGCCCGGCCAAATGAAATGAACTCCAAACAATTAATAGCGAGAACGAAAGGAAATTTTATGCATAAACGAAAAAAAATAACAGTTATAGGCGCCGGCTTTGTGGGTTCTACTTGCGCACATTGGGCGGCCCAAAAAGAGTTAGGTGATGTCATCTTACTCGATATAAATGAAGGTGCCGCCAAAGGAAAGGCCCTTGATTTATTTGAAGCTTCGCCGGTTGAAGCTTTTGACTCGAAAGTAACTGGAACCGCAAATTATGCCGATATAGAAGGTTCGGATGTGATCATTTTAACTGCTGGAATTCCACGTAAACCCGGCATGAGTCGCGATGATTTGATGACCACCAATGCAAAAATTGTTAAAGAGGCAAGCCTTGGAATTAAGAAGTATGCTCCGAATTCCGTGGTTATTGTGGTAAGTAATCCTCTCGATGCAATGGCTTTTGTTTGCAAAGAGACCACTGGTTTTCCACGCAGCCGCGTAATTGGTATGGCTGGCGTTCTTGATGGCGCGCGCATGCGCTCATTCATCGCAGAAGAATGCAATGTATCTGTTAAAGATGTAAATGCATTTGTCTTAGGCGGTCACGGCGACACCATGGTACCAATGCCAAGACACTGCTCAGTAGGTGGAGTGCCACTCACAGAAATGCTCAGCACAGAAAAAATCGATGCGATTGTCACCCGCACCCGAAATGGCGGAGCCGAAATCGTCGGTCTATTGAAAACCGGCTCTGCCTACTATGCTCCGAGTGCCAGTGCCGTTCAAATGGCTGAAGCCATCTTGAAAAACCAAAATCGGATTTTACCTTGTGCAGCTCTTTTAGAGGGCGAGTATGGTGTAAAAAATCTTTTCGTAGGCGTTCTTTGTCGAATTGGTGGCAATGGCCTTGAGAAGGTTATCGAGCTAAAGTTGAACGAAACTGAAAGAAAAGGCCTCGATAATTCGATTAAAGCGGTTCAAGAACTCGTTGATGCTCTCAAAAAATTGGAATTTTAATTATGAATATACATGAGTACCAAGCCAAAGAAGTCTTACGAAAATTTGGTGTGCCTACTTTGAAGGGTCAGACGGCAGAATCTCCAGATCAAGCCGTGACCGCGGCAAAGTCCATTGGTGGCAACATTTGGGTTGTAAAGGCGCAAATTCACGCCGGCGGCAGAGGCAAAGGCGGTGGCGTGAAAGTAGCCAAATCAATCGATGAGGTTCGGGAATTTGCCGAAAAAATCATTGGTATGACTCTAGTTACTCACCAAACTGGCCATGAAGGGAAAGTGGTTCATAAGGTTTTGATCGAAGAGGGTTGCCGCATAAAGAAGGAATACTATGTCGCAATTCTGCTCGATCGCTCGGTCAGTCGTCTAATTATGATGGCCTCTAGTGAAGGCGGCATGGATATAGAAGAGGTGGCACATAAGACTCCTGAAAAAATTCACCGCGTGGTGATTGATCCGGCTGTTGGATTGCAGTCCTTTCAGGCAAGACAACTTGCCTTTAAAATTGGTATGAAAGACAAAGTGGCGTCAAAAGCCGCTGGTTTTTTTGTAAACCTGTACAAAGCTTATCAGGCAAACGACTGCGCCGTCGCAGAGATTAACCCGCTCGTTGAAACGGATACGGGCGAAGTATTGGCTCTCGATTGTAAAATGAGCTTTGATTCAAATGCACTCTATCGCCATGAAGACATTGTTAAGTATCGCGATCTCAATGAAGAAGAGGCCTCTGAAATTGAGGCAAGTAAATATGATCTCGCCTTCATTAAACTTGATGGAAACATCGGCTGTTTAGTGAATGGCGCCGGTCTGGCAATGGCGACCATGGATATTATCAAAATACATGGGGGCAATCCCGCTAACTTTTTAGATGTTGGTGGCGGCGCCAATAAAGAAAAGGTCACACAGGCTTTTAAAATTATTTTGAAGGATCAAAATGTAAAAGGTATTTTTGTGAATATTTTTGGTGGCATCATGAAGTGCGATATCATCGCCGATGGCGTCATTGCAGCGTCTAAAGAATTGGGCCTAAAAGTTCCTTTAGTAGTTCGCTTAGAAGGTACCAATGTCGAATTAGGCAAAAAAATGTTAGCTGAAAGTGGTCTCAATATTACTCCGGCAAATGATTTGGCAGATGGCGCTGAAAAAATAGTCTCTGCAGTAAAAAGAAAATAATAGGAGAAGTAAATGTCGATTCTTATCAATAAAAACACCAAAGTTATTTGCCAGGGATTTACCGGCGCTCAAGGAACTTTTCATTCACAGCAGGCCATTGAATACGGCACCAAAATGGTCGGTGGCGTAACCCCTGGCAAAGGTGGCGGCAGCCATTTGAATCTGCCAATTTTTAACACCGTAGAAGAGGCCGTAGCAAAAACCGGAGCGAATGCATCCGTTATTTATGTTCCCCCGCCATATGCCGCCGATTCAATAATGGAGGCGGTGGATGCCGAACTCGACCTCGTAGTGTGCATCACTGAAGGAATTCCAGTACTTGATATGGTGGCGGTAAGAAGATTCATGGTGGGCAAAAAGACTCGCCTCATAGGTCCGAACTGTCCTGGGGTGATTACTCCAGGTGAATGTAAAATCGGAATTATGCCGGGCGCGATCCATAAGCCTGGCAATATTGGTGTTCTTTCTCGTTCCGGTACTCTCACTTATGAGGCTGTTGGCCAACTCACTCGCAAGGGATTGGGACAAAGTACTTGTGTCGGCATTGGCGGAGACCCAGTTAATGGTACAAACTTTATTGATATTTTAGAGATGTTTAACAAAGATCCGAACACTCACGCCGTGATTATGATCGGTGAAATTGGTGGAACGGCAGAAGAAGATGCTGCGGAATATATTAAGCGTGAGTTCAAAAAGCCAATAACCTGCTTCATTGCGGGAGCAACCGCCCCCAAGGGAAAGCGCATGGGTCATGCTGGGGCCATTATTAGTGGCGGCAAAGGCACTGCCGAGGCCAAATTTGAAGCATTGCAAAGTGCAGGTTGTAAAATTGCAAGAAGTCCGGCTGATCTTGCAAAGTATTTATAAAACGAATTCAGTAGGTAAAGCGATACCTGCGTTGCCCTCCGGACGCAGCTTACTAAATTGGAAACTTCATGCGAACCATATTTTCAATTATTTGCTTTTCTCTTTGTGTCGCCTCAGCCTCTGCAATTGAACCACTAAAGCTAACTGAGTCCTCACTTGGTCCGATAAATTCAAAAACTAAGGCCACACTTACTCAATTAAAAGCTCTCTTTCGTGGATATAAAATTCAATCCGAAGCATTTTATTTAGACGGCGACCCCGTAGGCGAAAGCTTTAAAGTTCTTCAAGGCGAGGACCTCATTCTTGAAATAAATGCAAACACTGCTGATGAAACCTATATCTTTAGCGTCATTATTTTCGATGCAAAAATAAAAACTCCAAATGGCATCCACCTCGGCTCAAAACTTGAAGACTTAATAGCACTTAAGATTTTAAGCACGTGCAAACGGGGAAATGAAGAGGTCCAAAATGAGGTTCACTGCACGGCTAAAAATGCCTCAAACATTGAATATAGCTTCCCGCTTTCGGTTGAAGAAGAAACCAAGACCGCGGTTGGCGAGGTCATTGAGATTGCGATTCAACCAAAGCGGCGCCTGATCACCGGTCTCTCTTGGCATCCACCTCGCAAAATAGATTAAAAGCAGCGCTGCCTTCAGGCTTGAAATGCTGAGCTTGAAGTGTTAGCTAGATAGGACATGAAACCCGAGGAGAATCCTATGTCTAAAGAAATGACTTTTAGTATTATTAAACCTAACGCTGTGAAAAAGAATAACATCGGTGGAATCATCAATAAATTTGAAAAAGCGGGTCTAAAGATAGCGGCTTCCAAGCTTTCCATGATTAGTAAAGCCAAATGCGAAGAATTTTACGCCGAACATAAAGCACGTCCATTTTTCGGAGAGTTGGTCAGCTTTATGACTTCAGGTCCCGTAATGCTAATGTGTTTGAGTGGCGACAACGCCGTTGCAAAAAATCGCGAAATAATGGGAGCAACAGACCCAAAAAAGGCGGCACCGGGCACTATTCGTGCTGAATTTGGCGATACGGTTGGTGAAAATTCTGTTCATGGTAGTGACTCCCCTGAAAGCGCCCAAAGAGAATTAGCTCTTTTCTTTGAAAATACAGAATTCATAAATAAGTAAGCCGCAAAATATTTGACGCCCTCAATTAAAATCAATCAAATTCTAGAAGTTCATGTCGACCGCCTGTCTGTTGGTGGTCGCGGTGTTGCGAGATACGACGGCGCTGTTATCTTTGTTGAGCGCGCTGCACCTCAAGAGACACTTCAAGTTCGAATTACTTTCGTCAAAAAGAAATATGCGGAGGCTGAGATTGTAAAAATAATTGGTGCTTCGGCTGCACGCATAACTCCACCCTGCCCACATTGGAGTGAGTGTGGGGGTTGCAGCTGGCAACATCTTTCTTATGCTGAGCAATTGAAGCAAAAGACATTGCTTGTCGAAGAATCAATTAAGAAGTTTAGTGGCTTTGTAGACTTTAACGTAAATGCCTGTTTGCCGAGCCCTGATGAGTTTCGTTATAGAAATCGAATTCAAGTTCACGTTCAAAATGGTAATTTGGGATTTTTCAAAAAAAACACTCACCAAATTGTATCAATTGATGATTGCTTGATCACTGACAAAAAGATCACTCAAAGGTTTTCGCTTCTTCGAAAAAATTCTTTGAAACAAAAGTCGACTGCAGCAAAAGCTGAACGCCTTGAGCTTAAACTGGATTCAGATGATTTAAAAAATCATGAAGATCTGGACTTTTCACAAGTGAATTCAGCACAGAATGAAGTGCTTCGTGACTTAGTTTGTAAACTAGTCAAAGGTCTGACCGCAAAAAAAGGCTCTCTACAGATTTTTGACCTATATTGTGGCGGAGGAAATCTAAGCTTTCCGCTCGCCGAACATTTTCCTAAATCTAAAATAATCGGAGTTGAACTGAGCGCAAAAAATGTGGCGGCGGCCAAGGCCTTTTTGAAAAGTTCAAAGCATCAGGGCCAAATTGAATTTCACCAGGCCAAAGTTGAGGACTTCTTAAAAAAGACTTCCTATGATTTAAAGTCAAATTTAGTCCTATTGGATCCACCGCGCACCGGCTGTGATCCTGTGACAATGCAAACTTTAGCTGAAAAAAAGCCACATTCTATTATTTATGTTAGCTGTCACCCAGCAACTTTGTCTCGGGATCTTAAATTTCTAGCAAATGACTACATTATCTCTTCAATTCAGCCCCTCGATATGTTTCCCCAGACCGATCACGTCGAATGTATTGTTGCTCTAGAAAGAGCGCCTGGACCTGAGTGATTTTGCTAGTTTTCAATTTTTCTGTTAGCATTTTAGAGACCTGCAACTTGATGTGAACCCTCAAGAAAGATCATGCTAATGCTAATGTCCCGCGGACTTACTCTTTTAATTATTTCAAGCGCATTTTTCGCGCTCTGCGCGTGTGAAACGGCGCCCAAAAACAAAGAAGCCGCTCAACTTCATTTACAAATTGGCACGGCTCAGCTTTCTGGTGGCAACTACCCTCTCGCGATGAAAGAGCTACAGGAAGCCAACGAACTCGATCCTGAGAACGAGATGATCGAAAATAATTTGGGGCTTGCGTATTTTGTTAGAGAAAAATATGAACTGGCAGAAAAGCATCTAAGCATCGCCCTTAAGATTAAACCAACTTATACGGACGCTTTAAATAATCTTGCTAGAATTCACATTGAATTAGGTCGTTATGACATCGCAATTAAAGAACTTGAGCGAGTCCTCAACGATTTAACTTACCAATCTGCTGAGAAAGCTTGGGTTAACTTGGGACTGGCTTACTTTAAGAAAGGTGATTATCAAGTCGCCAAAAATAAATTTACTGAAGCCATTAAATTGAATCGCACACATTGCTTGGCGCATACTCTCTTCGGTCGATCTGAACTTGAACTAGAAGAATTCTCTCGTGCTTCGATGGAGCTGGATCGAGCTATCATTTTCTGTAAGCAGAGCCGTTTCGACGAGCCTCACTATTATAGCGGAATATCATACTTTCGCTTGGGCAATCGGGAAAAGGGCATTGCCCGCATGGAAGAAGTCCTTAAGTACTATCCAAACGGAAAATATGCTGCGAGAGCAAAAAATATGATAACTGAAATGAATAAGTAGGCTGGGAAATGAAAAAAACCGGAACTATTCTAAAAGAAGCCCGTGAAAAAAAGGGCATTTCAATTTACGAGGTTTCAACTGCGACGAAGATCAATCCTAAGAATATCATGGCAATGGAAGAGGGGGCCATAGAGCGTCTTCCTCCCAAAACTTTTCTACGCGGCTTCGTTGCCTCTTACGCAACTTATTTGCAAATCGATACTACTGAAATATTGAAAGTATTTTTCGAAGAAATGGGCTCAACCAGACCTGAACTTGCGATACGTGACCAATCAACTGGGGACCTACAGAAAACTGAAGACGTGCGGGACAATTCTGGAACTGATAAATCGGCGGTAGCGGCACTTACAGACAATAAAAAAATCGGTTATTTTAAAATCTATGGAATTGTCGCAATTATTATTCTCATTATTGTCATCGGGCTCATCAAAAGAAAAATGGATAGCTATGAAAGTGAGTCCATCACACAGACTAACTCGGTACCGCAAATTGCAATGTCAGAAAATTCAATTAATTCATCACAAATTTCTGGCGCCACGTCGGCCCCAAATCCTGCAGGTACGCCGACTCCGGCTCCTGTAAGTACGCCGACTCCGGCTCCTGTAAGTACACCGACTCCGGCTCCTGTAAGTACACCGATCCCAAAGCCTTCGCCAACTTTAACTCCTGCTCCAAATATAAATGCGATAAAAAATGTCGTTGATGACAAATTAAAAGCAAATATCTCATCGACGCCATCTCCGGCAATATCGCCAAGCCCAGCCCCGGGTCGCACACAAGAAGTGGTAATTGAAGCACTCAATGATGTCGAAGTAATTATCCAAATCGACAATGAGCCAAGTAAAAAAATAACTTTGCATCACGACGAAGTTCAAAGCATAAAGGCTCGACGAAAAGTAAATATGAAGTTTAGTGACGGTGGCGCCGTGAACCTCACAGTTAATGGTAAAGATAGGGGTGTCCCAGGAGATTTAGGTAAGCCCAAAAAGGTTGATGTACCCTAGCCCGGATATTTCATCAGATTTCTGTTGCAATCGCCGCTTCGCTAGTCTGGGCGCTTCGCTCCTGGCGTTTTCGAGACCTTTTCATTGCGACAA
>JAYVXS010000069.1:0-21181 GCA_043784965.1 Bdellovibrionales bacterium | reverse complement strand
TTGTCGCAATGAAAAGGTCTCGAAAACGCCAGGAGCGAAGCGCCCAGACTAGCGAAGCGGCGATTGCAACAGAAATCTGATGAAATATCCGGGTTAAGAGGCGCGACGCTCCTGAGATTTTAAGTCCGTAGACTTCTTAGATTCTTGGGTTTTCTCCACAAGTCGCAAACGTTTAGGTGCAGCCCCGTTCAACCAATGAAATAGTCGATATGCCAAATAACAAGTACCGCCAATTGCAAACAGTGAGAAAAGTACTATTTTAAATTGTTTCAAATAGCCAAGCATAACCTCACCATAAGTTGCCACAAGTATAACTTGAGTCGGAACAGAGAGTATTGCTGCGGCACCATCAATTAATGAAAATTTCCAAACGGGAATGCGCATAATACCGCAACTTAAGTGTCCCGGAAAACGAATGCCTGGTGTAAAGCGAAAAATACCACACGCCCATGCGCCATATTTGCGGCGCAAATCTGCAAGCTTTGGATTTTTTCTTGGGTCGACATACTTTCCAAAGCGCGGCGATGCCGCAATTTTTTGTCCGAATACTCGACCTATTGAAAAGACCAAAATGTCACTGAAAAAGACCGAGAACAGGCAGACTACAGCGAGCGTAAAAGTATTGACGACAGAGGCATCTACATTCGGAGGCGGGTAGAGATCTGGGCGGCTTCCAGCGTAAGCAATTAGTCCGGAGCTTACTAGTACAACTTCTTCTGGAATTGGGAGACCAAAACCACTAAGTAACATAAAAGCAAAAATCAATCCATAGAGTTCAAGCGGATGATAGGCAAAACTTGAAAGCCAAGTGATGATCTGTTGTTCATAGCCGCCAAGTTCCATTGATTCTCCTCGTTTTGATTCTATATTCAAATCGGTAAATCGAGAGAAAAGCAAAAATTAATAAACTAAATTCTCAAATCGAGGCTCTCAAACTGAAGCAATTTATTTGCGCGTTCTATTTTGGAACTAGCATGGCATTGAGTGCAGCTAAAAATGTGACACTTTGATCAATAAATGAGTTGTGTGAAGCCGCTTCAACCATCGCAAATCGCTCAGGATGAGCACCAGCTCCTAAGGAGGTCTTAAGCTGCGCCAGTGAATTGCTATCAAAAAAACTGTCTTCGCTGCCGTAAATCCCCACGATATGATCGCTGTGGGCCGCAACGTAAGCATGTGCATTGATATGAATATGGTCTTCATTTGCTAAAAATGCACTAATCGGCGACGCTTGATTGCTCTTAGATATTGGAATCACCAGCGAGCTTAACATTTTGTAAAATTTAGTGGCTTCAACAGTCGGAGCTTTTGTGCTGTATAGACCTGCGCTTCCGCCGCAGGTACCGGCCTGTTCAAATATTTTCGCTACACTTACCGAGCGTTCAATACGTGGGGTGTTGGTATTCGCAAGAGTATCTAAGGAATCTTTTATTTCAGTTACTTTGCTGGTTTCACCAACTTTGTCGTAGCGAGCTTGGCAATTTGTTGAAATTGTATTCAATACTTGAAAAACATCTAGAGGCGTATCTACCAAAACAATTTTTCTAGACGCGCCGGGATTCATTTCGTCAAATTTGAGCGCAATGATACCACCATGCGAGTGGCCGATCAGAATTGGATGTGAAAGTTGATAAGTAGCAATCAAGGTTTTGATATCGTCAGAATACTGTTTATAACTATAGTCAGTGGAGGTGCGGGCATCTGCGCTTCGCCCCTGTCCTCTTTGATCATAAGCGATGACGTAGAAATTTTTATCAGCGAGTTTCTTGGCCAATCCATGTTCTAAAGACATACTATTTACAGTGGGACCACCTAGAGGGCGATTTGCCGCCGGAACACTGGGGTCGCCAAAGCCATCGTGAATTAATATCACCGCAGTACTTTTGGGATCACCAAAGGTGTGTACATAAAGGCCCTCTACCATTGTTGGATTTGGTGAATTGGCTGGCATGCCAGAGCCACTGCATCCAAGTAGAGTGTGTAGGAGTCCACAAATCAGACCAGAAATAAATGTTAGTGAAAGGCTTCTTTTAATAACAAGCTTATATTTTATCATGTAGAATTCATAACATAAAAGCAGCTCTTTGCTAAGGCTGCTTTTAAGAAATTGAAAGAATTGCTAGTTTTGGCGATTTGGCCGGCTCAACTGCCGGCAATTTGGCCACTCAAAGGAGTGCATACTACTTTTGTAGAACGTGAATAATTGCAAGCTTTTGTGGATCAGTTAAGTTACTTAAATGACTCGAGTAGGAGTTGTCAAATAACAACATTGGTCGAGAATTTGCTTGGCCTAAGATCGCTTCTTTTAAGCGGAGTAGAGTTTCATTTCCGATCTGGTTTCGTGAAATGCTCAAATCAAGATGACAAAGCTTACAATTAGCATTGTAAAGTTTTACCCCATCGATCGCAATCAAATAAAACTTCTGACCGCCATCATAGGCATTGGCAATTGGCGACCCAACGGCCGGATCACCGAACTCAGTGGTGATTACGCAGTCAACGAATTGCGAATAGTCACCGGCGGCAGTAAATGGAATTGGCCCGGTTGAAGCACAAGGCGTCCCATTAAAATTTAAACCAAATTGCTTGGAGGCACTTGCTTTATTAAAAATGCGAAGAGTTTGTCCAACAAATAATACTGTGGTCTGCAGTAATTCTTGTGGACCGATAAAATTGGCCGTCGTTGGATCAGGGGTTGGAGCGGCAGCGGGATTAGGAAAGCCTGCAAAAGTTGGAGTCAATGCACCACCATAGGCATAGGTTCCGCTCCAATTTGCCTGAGGGATAACAAAGGGGCCGCCCACAGAATCAGTACCTGTCAATTGGAGGCTGACATTAATGTCGATCGAAGTCGGCGCGACTGCGGGTGGCGCTGGTGCGGGTGGAGTCGGACATGAAATATCCAAATTATTACCACCTGCAACGCCAGTGCAACCACCAGAGAAAGTCCAATTTGCGGTTACGCCATTTAAGAAGCGATTGTTATTATTGAAGCTAAATTTAAAATTGCCGACACCAATTCCCGCAGCTTCTCGAATTAAATAATTGCCACCGGTTCGCATAAAGGTGGATACATTGGCCGGAGGGGTCAGGCCAATTTTGTTCCAGTCTGCAGTGGCACTGGTGATAACAAAGGGTACAAGTCCGTTTGACCGCGGCAAGCCATCATTGACGACAAAGTTGGAAGTTAATGGGCCGATCACTCCACCTGTACCTGAATCAACCACGAGGGTAATCGATAAAATACCTTTACCAGCGCAATTCACAATATAAGGGTCGGCATTGTCCGCAGATACTTCTGTACAGCTCGTAGTTGAGTTCAAAAGACTCGACCATACTAAGGGGCCATTACCGATTAAGCTTTTATTAAAGCTAAATGATAAATCTTTATTTGGACTATAATTGTTGGTCAGTGCTGCAGTAATAACATTGGCTCCTTGGATGGAGTCTTGGGTAACAACTGACGAACTGGTCGAGAAACTCGGACCACAGTTCTGAAAACTTAAGACCATCGTTGAAAAGATATAAGTCCAAATTAAAATCTTTTGGCCTTTTTGCTGTGAGAATCGATTCGTTTTCATTGCAGGTCCTTTCACGAAAGTTCAAAACTCTTTAAAACAATAAACGAAATACCGGCCGCTCCTAAATTAGTGGCCCAAGGCAAAAACAAGAGCATTCAAATTTGCCACTGAAGCCGCATCAACTTGTATGAGTGCTGTCATCCCAGCGGTATTGTGCATATTTTGAAGATTGCCACTAATGACTGAAGTTACCTGTGGGGCACTCGTATAGCGAATGTTAGAGGTCGCAATTGGACGATGGCAAGTATCACAGTTCGTTAAATACAGTGCCTTGCCCACTGCTACTTGCGGGTCGGGAGTTGGCGAAGGTGATGCGCTCGGATCTGGCGGAGGTGTCGGCGATGGCGTTGGCGTAGCCACAGCAGCACTCAGTGCAAAATTAGATGCGCTGGATCCTACGATCTGACCCTGTTGTATAACGGCAACTGTAACCAATGCATTGCCCGAAGAGGCGCAGTTTATTGAATAGGTTTTGTCTGAGGCCTTGCTCAGTTCGAAGCAAATTGAACTTCCATTATTCACATTACTCCAAGCATAGGTGGCATCTCCTGGAATCACTCCAGATACATTGAAGTCAATCTTAGCACCCGCCTGTAAATTGGTTTGTACTGGCACTATTTGTATGGCCACCGCGGGCAAGGGAATCAGCGCATTTGATGAATTGGCTGAGCTTGTCGGCGCTGAATTATTGTAGGCCGATAAGCCATTTCCACAGTTTTGATATATCAGACTGGTCGAAGTAATAAGCGCCAACATACCTATAAAATGCTTTTTTGCTCTCATAGTCATACTCTTTTTCTATGATATCGAAAATTCAATCATGTGAGCTTATCGGTCTTGCTCTATCTAGACTAAAGCCTCAGATTGCATTTAACTCATTAAAATAACGAGAAAACTTTCGCTTACGGGCTGTCAAATCCTTTGACACCGGAAGCTCGATATTTTGAAGTTAAATTCAAAAATGGCGTCGATCTTTTTGTTGGTTTAAAAAACTTTAATTAAAAAAAAGCTTTGTGTCGCGTATTGATACATTTCAAAATTGAAAATATAGGCTTGAAAAATAAAAGGATAGATTTAAAAATCGAATATATTAGAAAGTTGCTACCCACGCGGATAATTGAGACAGATCAGATGGGGCGTAAACCTGTGCATGAGTTGCCTGGGTGGGATGGATAGCGATCACGTCACGACGTGAGTAGGCTGTACAATAATTAGCAAGGGTAATTTCTGCAGTACTACCGTTTAGCATTCTGAAAGATCCTGCGCCTGTTCCAGCGTTGGGAGGAGTGCCGACTCCCTGAATATGACAATTCGCACAGCCCTGCTGGACGCCGACATTTCCTTGTTGCTGAAGAATCCCTGTATTAATGGGTGCAAAGGCAGTGAGCTGTGCAGCACTGGGAGTACAAACTATAGCTTGTGCTCCCGGAGTGCTTGTAGATAGGTCTACAGAGCAGCTCAGGCAAAATGAAAGGACACCTAGTGAGAAAATACTCTTTGAAATATTTAGTGAAATGCTTAGCGAGACAGCATTACGACTTTTAGTTGCAACCACAGCCGCCCCCTGCTCCGCCAAATCCGCCAACCGATCCTTCGCGAGCATTGAACATATGGTTCATGGTGGTGGTTTCTTTTACATTATCCATTAAGGCCATACCACTCTTGCTTAAAATATCGCGATCGTTCGGCTGAACTCGTTTGCCAAGCAGCCCGCACGAGCTCAACATTAGAAGTGCCGTAGCAAATCCAATGAAATGAAAAAATTTACTAAAGCGAACATTTGGCAGAAAGATATTGAACCCCTTTTTTAATATCACTATCCTTATCGGCGTTTATTTGGACTTCAAGAGTGCAATAACTTCTTTTTCAAACTTTTGCACATCGCCTTCTTTAAAGCCCTTATGAATTTTAGAAACTTTACCTTTTTTGTCTAAAACATAAGTAACCGGGAGGCCGGCAACCTCAAGTTTTTTCAAAACATCGCCATTTTGGCCATCAGAAAGTAAAGTCATTTGCATCGGAAATTCTTTTAGAAATTTGTTGGCCTCAACTACATCTTTGTCTTCGTTTATGCCGATGATTTCGAGTCCCTTAGCGTGAAATTTTTTATGCATTTTATTTAAAATGGGTAGCTCAACTTTGCAGGGTTCACACCAACTTGCCCAGAAATCTAAAATGACCACCTTTCCCTTTAGGGAGCTCAATTTTAAATTGGCTGAGGGCTCGGTAAACTTCGCTAAAGTAAAATCCGGAAAGGCTTGGCCGACTTTGACCTTTGCATCGGCGGTATTATTGACCAAAAGGCCTAGGGATACGGCTAATCCAATTACAGAAAATTGCTTTAAAGCTCTCATCGACTCTCTCTCCTTGAAAAGCGCCAAGCGCTTAAAATTTTGCACTCATTCCTAAGCCTATAACATTTGCCGTGATACGAACTAGCTTGCCGTTTCTGACATCTGTTAAATTTCCTGGATCAACTGTATTTTTGTAAATATCGGTATACCATTCGTATTTAAAATAAATTGAATAATCGTCAGTAAATTTAATAGTTGGTCGAATGCCGACAAGATAAGAATTGTAAGTGGCAAGGGTTTTATTGCCGGTCCAAAAAGGTCCGGGACTAGCGGAATCATAAAAAGGCTTATAGAAGCTTGCTTGCAGCTGTTGGTAAACTCTAAGCACAAGGGCAAGATTAAAATGTCTACCCAGATCCCGATTGATTTTTTCTTCGATCGTATTTGAGAATACTCCCCAACTGTCATAATAAAGTCGATCTGTTGTGCTAAATGCAGTGCGCAGACTTTCTGAGTACCAGTTATACTTAATCGCAAAAGCGTTTCGATTGCGGGTCAGCGGGTGATTTTCAATTTGTGTAGTTGCATTCCCTGCATTGTCAAGAAAAACGGCGCGTCGATATGGGCTTGCATCGTAACCACTCTCGACCCGAAAATCGTAAAGAAAGTTAATTAAACTCACGCGACTTAAAATCTGCGTAAGTGATATTGAGTAACCTTGGTTATTCATGGCTTGATGAAAAGTAGGTAAGCCTGATTGCTCGATGGTATCTTGACCATTACTAAATGAAAATCCGAGGACCGTGTTTTTGGCAAAGAATTCACGTGAGCCGCCAGCGGATACGATTTTGGAGCGATAATCATTTTCGTCACTTTGAATATAAGCAGCACTCAAGGTTCCGTCCGGAATTGTTAATTCTGCATTCAGGTCATATTCTACGCGGCGGTCCGCAATTCGGCTACTTTGGCCTTTTGATCCAAAGGAGCGCACATCGACTGACGCACTTGATACTATGTCTGAGGCCCAGCCGGCGCCGATTTTGAGTTGATCATGATAAGCTGTACCAGTGACGTCAACTGAAGGTGAAACCACCTGAGTTTCGCCATCGTCATAGTTTCGAATGATTGAGGTCACTTCACTGTTGGCAAGGGTCGGAACACTCTGGAAAATGACGGCAAGTAAGATCATTTCGGCAGGCCTAAATTTCAAGTAGAGGCGGTACAGACTATGAATATTGAAAAACTGCTTCATAGTCCGACCTCTAAACTCGCTTGTGCACCGAAAGCTACCAAACTATTGTTTTGATTAAAAAGGACAGCTTGAGTACCACCAATACTAAAGGTTACGCCACCACTTTGGTTGAACTTAAGACCGACCACTCCGCGCAGCAGGTAATTTAGTCCGTTCGACTTACTGCCTAAAAAAAGTGAATCACTTTTTCCCGGTACGAAAAGTCCGCCTGCGTAAGCTACAAATCCTGAAACTTGCTTTGAAATTAATGCATCATTTCCGAGTTCAAGACCTAGGTGGTGGCCAGAGCTGTCTTGCGAAATCCATTCGCCCAAATAGTACTTAGTGTAAAAACCAGGTGAGCGATAGCTTTGCAAGCCGACCGTAATTAAATAGTTTGCCCCGCGAAAATAAGAGCCAGTCACCGAAACTGAATTTTTTGAGAGGCTTAGCTCAGAGTAGCTAGTAAAATCATCATCGTCGACTTTATCCGTTTTAAGCCTAACATTTGCGGTTTGCGCAATATATCCGATGGCTCGTCGCCCATCCGAATAAACCACAAGGACCTTAAAGAAATTTGCGTCTTTGCCTTTCACAAGTCCTTTTGAGACGGCAATAGTGGCTTCGGCTTTCAAAATGTAAAGTGGACGATAGTTAAAGCCAGCTCCGGAATAGACAGTGGTTTCGTCATCAATGCCGACGAGTTGGTTGCCTGCTTGCGCAGGATTAAAAATAAGAATTGGCAGCAGTAATATAATTGCAAAGCGAAAAAGAAACATCTTTATATCGTGAAGAGACGTATCATTCTTGTCAACTTGCTTAAAGTTCATTATTCTTTTCAAATGAAATTTAAATTCTTGATTTATAGTATTCTTTTTTTTAGTTCGATTGACCGGTCTCAGGCAAATGAGATTTTGCTTGATGAGGGCAGGTCCACTCAGCAAGAAAGCCAGCTGGTCTTTAGTCGAATTATTGTTGGCGAATTTAAAAATTCACAAACTCAACAAAGCCTCGGGGCAGATTTGTGCAACTACCTGGTTGATGAACTGAATATGAAAAGCTATTGGGATGGCAAATGTGCATCAGTTTCGCGAGCGGCAGAAAGACCCGCGATTAATGGCTCAGATGCGGTTTTAAATGGTGAATGGAGAGACGATCAGCTCAATTTGTCTTTACGTTCCAAAAATCTAAAGTATGTTTTAGGTATTTGGAAACTCCCTATTCCGGCTCCTGATGGAGTTTTACTCAAGCCTACGGCTGAGCAGATCGTGGCTTTTTTAATTGCCCAAATACCGATGATTGGTCATGTCATGAGGACGGGCGGCAATAGCAAGGTCATGATTAATTTAGGTTCTCGAAAAGCAGTTCGCGTCGGTCAAAGTTTTAAGGTATTTGATTATGTGGCAATTGAGCGCCCCCTCAATGGTAAGCAAAAGGAGATTGCTAAACTCGAAGTCTTGGCAGTCCAAGGTCCAGAGTCATCGATCGCAAGTGTCAGTTATAACTCACCCGATGACAAAAGCATTTCAACAGGCGCCAAAATCAAAATTGACGATTCGGTTATCATTAAAAATAATTTGGGCGAACGGGCTGGTGAAAGATCGTGGCTCGCATTCGGTGCTCAACTCATGAATATACGAGTCTCAACTGATCCATTTTCAACAGTACAAAAGAGGAACTACAATTTCAACTATACGCCTTTTCTTGACTTTGGTTTTGGAACTAAAAAGATGTTTGCACATGCTTTTTATGGACAGGCGGCAGGTCCAAGTGCCGACATTAGTTATCTGGAGATCGAAGCCGGGACAGATGTTTATAAAAATAGCTTTAATGAAGGTTTTCTACTTTTAGGATTAGGTCTCAACGTTTCACAATTTACGGCCTTAAATCACATTAGCCCTTCAATTTTCGAAGATTCGCAAAGAATTTCGCCCTTTTTTGATGGTCGTCTGCAGTACGATCCTAGGCCGCGACTGGTGTTTTTTATTGGAACAAAACTCCTTTACCCCGCTTTTTCAAATTCTCAAATTGGCGGAGCACAAATTTTTAGCTATGCCGCCGAGCCTTATGTCGGGGCAAAAATACAGATCAGCTCAAAGTTAGCAGCAGAGGTTTTGGCAAGATCACGATACTATTCGATCAATTATAGTGGCAATACCGGGATACGCGAAACGGCAACAGCCTATCTTTTAAGGGGTATATATCTTCTTAATTAGGTGGCATTACAAAAGCTTCAAAAATGCAGCCGTGACGCCTTGAGCCCACCTAATACTGGTCGCATATAATAATTTTCAGTATTTATTTGGAAAGGCATTAAGGAGTCTCTATACTTATAAAGTGTTTAAGAGATACCACGTGATCAAATTTGCAGGGCAGCGCTGTATAGAGAATTTGATGACTTGGTATTTCTTAAGGCAGTTCTAATGGAATTAAGGTTAATTTGAAATAGAAAAGCGAGAATGAAAATGACAAAAGCAGATCTCATAAATATTATTTCAGAAAAAGCAGGTATCACTCGAGTTAAGGCTGAAACCGTGGTGAATACCATTTTTGATTCGATGGTTGAATCTTTATTGAAAGATGATCGTATAGAAATTCGTGGATTTGGTTCAATAGCAAATCGTGATTATGGAGCCTACAAAGGCCGTAATCCACGCACCGGCGAAGTTATTAATGTTCAAGAAAAAAAGCGTCCATTTTTTAAGGCCGGCAAAGAACTCAAAGAAGATATTAACAAGTCTAAATAAAAATGCAGAGACTGCGGGTTCTTTCTTTTTTTAGTTGGTAAAATTTAAAAAACCTGAGTTTAGGGACGGCGAGACAGTTAAACTGATTTCAGAGGCAGGTCCAGAAATCAGCACATCCGACAGATGTCCTTTGGATTTAAGTCGATAGATTATTCGACCAATTTCAATTACAGGCAGTCAATTCACATAAACTGCCCCACCCATAACTTGGACCGAATCAGAAAAACTGCAATCGGTCGGAGCTCCCTCTAAACTGGTCTTAACCCGGATATTTCATTGGATTTCTGTTGCAATCAACGCTTCGCTAGTCTGGGCGCATTTTCATCCTTGGTCTGGGCATCAATTGGCATGTGCTCAGAGCGAATGATCGTCAGGGACCAAGCCCTTCATATAATGATTATGCAGATAGGCGGCTACTGCCATATAAAAAGCAAACAAATTTGTAATACTAGAATGCGAAAGAGTACTCCAGTAGAGCCCAGATAAATGAAAGCTCACTTGGCCCGCAACAATTGCGGCGGCCAAAACACGATGCCAAAAATGTGAGTTGGGAATCTCTTTAAAGAGTCGATATGAAAATAATAGAAAGGGTAGAATCATCGCAAAGTAAGCAAAAGTTCCGATGAGTCCAATGCGCGCGAGTAACTCGAAATAAATATTGGTTTCAAGCTCCTTTAGGTTCTTCACTTCAGATTCGGGCGTAGAAAAATTATTATCAAAATTAGGACCTCTCTGTATTCCGATTCCGAGGAATGGACTTTGAGCAAATTGGGCAAAAAGCTCATTAATGTGTTCGCGTTCAACCGCCGCCCTTAAGTTTTCACGGTCTTTCATTTGAGTCCAAAATTGTCCGGGCGACTGATAGGTGACGACGATCACCAGGGTAAAGAAAATTAAAAGACCGAAAATAAATTTCAAATGGCGTTGCGAATGGATGACTAAGCAAATGAGAACACTGCCGAGACTAGCAATCCACAAGCCAGGTCTATAGGTCCAGAAAATAGCTAGAAGCAAAGTAAATACTAATAGCAGTGAAATGCCTCTTATTAATCTAGAGTTTCTGCGTTCGGCAGATAGATAGCAGCAGATTGGAAATGGCAAAATCATAGCAATAAGGCTGGCGAATACTTCTGGATATTGGCTAAAGCCAGTAATGCAAAAATATGAAAACTCTTTCAGTGGCGCAAACTCCAGGGTCCGGCCACTAATCCATTCGACGCCAATAAAGTGCTGGAGAAATGCATAGGTTGTCGCTGCCAGGCCGGCTGCAAAAAAAGCATGAAAAATTTTATTGAGCCCTGGAAATAGCTCAAGTAAATATGCAAAAAAGTAAGGGAGTAGGAGCCACCTAAAAGTAAGCAGACTAATCACGCCATCGCGGCTGATAAAAAGGGCGTTGATCGTCAATACAAATATGAAGAGGCCTATGGCAACATCAACACCAATTGGGAACAATGAAAACTCTCTGGTGCCGGCAAACCGATCAGCCAAAATATAAATTGTTGCAAGTAGGGCGCAAACCCAAGCCAGCATGTCGTTCAACTGAGGACTAAAAAAAGTTAAAAATAAAAAAATGGTAATAAGCCAAGGAAGCGGAGTTCCGGCGACTTGTTTAATATAATAACTAGACCAATCCTGTTTGGTCGTTGCCTTGATATTTTGATTCCATCTTCCGGTTACGCGTTCGTGAGATTTTGCACTGGGAGTTACAAGTGTCGACATCTAATCCTTTTTCTTGCGGCGATATCTGCCGGAGCTAAATAAAATCTCAAAGTAAGCACTTATGCTTTCTGAGAGCATTTTTTCGATATCAAACAAATTCAAAATCTTTTGACGGGCCGCTTCTCCGATTTCTAAAATTGGTAAGTCCTCATTGAAAATATCAAGAAGCAAGTGGCTTAGCTCTTTGACATCAGCGGGTCGTATTAAAAAGCCATCAACTGATTTTTCAACGATACTGGCCATTGGACTTACTTCAGAACCAATAATTACTTTCTTTTGCGACATAGCCTCGATTAAACCCGGCTCAAAGCCAGTGGTTCGAGCGCTTGTATTAATGTAAACATCGGCGAGTGCAATGTAGTCAGGTATGTCGCTACTGTGGATGGCACCGGCTAAAATGACTTTACTTCCCAATGCGAGATTTAGCAAAGCTCTTTCAATATCGAAAAATTTAGGGCCATTGCCCAATACGATCAATCTTGAATTTGGTTTTTTTATGACGAGCTTTTCAAAAGAATAAAACAGATTTCGCATTTCATTTACTTCAGTCATCTCTGATATCGTCACAATGGTCTTGGCATTTTCTGGAATGGAAAGCTGCTTTCGAAGTTCGTCTGACTTTTCTCGCGGGCTTAGATCGCCGACTTCGATGCCGTAAGGCACGGTATGGATGCGTGCATCGGGATAAAGATAATATCTTTCGAGCACAATTCTTTGCTGGGGACTCGTAACAAAAACACCATCGGCACTTTGAAGAAGCTTGCGGTCGTGACCTAAATATGTGCGTAAGAACTTATAGGTGACGGCCACTGATGTGCTCAAAAGGCTGCCAAGGGTTTCTTGTGCCATACCTTGAATAGCAAATAATTGTGACATTTGAGTGGCTTCAACGTCATATACAACAGATATTTTATAGTCATTTTTATATTTACTTATCTTGTAAGCTGCCGGATCAATACTATGTAAAATATGAAACGGATTTTGTAAATGCAGCTCTATAAACTTCTCTTGAATCAGTTCAGAAAATGCGAGTCGCCGCTTTGCGGACCGGCCCTCTCCTAAATAAAATATTTGCACGCCATCTTTTTCTATAAGCTGAGTCGAGTTTGGATTTTGAAAGGATAGAACTTTTACCGTATGACCCCGGCTAACTAAACCGCGTGCAATCAGCCAAAAAAAGTTATGCTCCGATGAGCGTTTAGGAACATGAAATTGTCTTGAGATCAGACAAACATTCAATTTTTCAGGAAGGTATTCTTTGGCGGCCATAGCTTAGATTAGCGTTTGAAAGCAAGACTCGCAAGCGTCTCTTCACGCCAGGCACTAAGAAAGAATTTTTGTGTAAAGCCGACTGAGTCTATTGCCGAGATTGTCCTCCGAGTGAGTGAACCGCAGATCTGCCATATTATTACGCAATAAATTTCGATTTGCTTCAGAATTCAAAAGTTCGTTGAGAGTTTCCTCGACCTGAGATTCCTCAATCACTCGAGCATGATAATTATTTTGGATTGGGATTTGGCTTGTTTGGACCTGTGCTGGGCTCAACAGTGCCGGTGTCTGTGCACTCAAGATAAGTCCAATATTGTCATGAATAAGCTGAGGCGAATAGCGTAGGCCGCAAAGGATGACGACATTAGCAGTTTTTAAAACAGATAGCTTTTCTTTCGGAGGGATTGGTCCAGTCCAACGAACTCTTGAAGCCACTGGATTTAGCGCCTGCAAGACCAGCCTTCTTGTTTTGAGATCAAAATCAAGCAAACTACCACTGCAAACCAGGTGCAACTCACGCATTTTTTTCATTTGTGCGACCAGAATACGAATCACATTGAATGGAGAGCTATATTGATGCAAATTTTCAGCAAGAAAAACATAAGGCTCGCTATTAGCATTCACGTTTTCAATGGCCCCAGACCAATCTTGGTATGCTCCTGCCGGGAGGCACTCAATGGAAATGTCTCCATATTTCTTTTGCAGTGAGATAGCTTGAGAGGGATCGAGAACACTTATTAGCCGACTTGTAGAAATCATAAGCTCGAGTCCATGAGTGAAATTTGCATCTAAATCAACGAGGCTTAGTATGTTTTGGGTATTCGAAGTTTTTGCAAACGCCGCCAAAATTGGATAGGCATGATTCAAGCCAATTTTTCTTAACGGCTGCACAAAGTGAAAAATGTCAGCTTTGATCTGAAATAAGACAGGTAGCAACTTTGCGGCCTCGAATAAGTTCCACTTGCGAAAGGCCCGGAGAATTTGAACCTTCGAATGATATCCAAGTAGTTCGGAGGCCGTGTCGTCTTGCGTGACAAAATAAATTTCATTGGATGTTTCGGCGGCATGATTAACGATCTGCCGAGAAAAATGAGTCCGTGAATGATGATCTTGAATTGCATCGCTAAAGACTACGATTTTAGCCATACCGCTCCCTCGTTCTAAGAGGTCAGTGCGACGGTCAAGCGATCAAGAATTTTTACATTTGCGTCAGGGATCTTTAAAGTAGAAAGCTCTCTGGGATAGATCCATTTTAGTTCCATATGATGAACTGTCTTTGGTTCACCCTTCCAAAATAAAACCTCATAAAATAAAATAATAATTCCGGTGTCGCCGTAAGAATGAGTGCTGGCGATTTTTAATGTGCCAATCTCAGCATCAATTGCGAGCTCTTCATTTAGTTCTCGCGCCAGGGCTTGCTCTGGAGTTTCGCCTTTTTCAATTTTTCCGCCCGGGAACTCCCACTGTCCGGCAAGCGAGTGCCCCACAGGACGTTGTCCAACAAGAACCTTGTCACCTTTTCGAATAAGTCCCGTTACCACGGGAATCCAAACTGGACGTTTCAATGCCATAGCAATCAAGGTTAGTTCTTAGGTGAAGCTTTATCAAAGTATTTTGCGACTTCTCTAAAAAATAGTGGACCACGAAAGATAAGAGTCGAGTAAACTTGTACAAGATCGGCCCCAAGATCAAGGCGCTCCTGGACATCACTTGAGCTCATAATACCTCCGACGGAGATGAGTAAGCGATCCTGCTTTGCGTTTCCTAAAAATTTGACTGCCTGCTGCAACTTTACTTTAGAAAGCGAAGCCAAAGGTGAGCCAGAAACACCGCCATCTTTTTGAAATTTTAAATGTGGCTCACGAGTCAAGGTCGTATTGGTTAGGATCCAGCCGTCGACTTGCGCTTCAGCTGAGCGCTCAAGTAAATCGTAGGTTTCAGTTTCATCCATATCTGGACTAAGTTTCAGTAAGATCGGGATTTTTGTTTTGGCAAGTTGTTGAGCTTGTGCAATTTCATCTAGCAAGTTTTTAAGAAAGCTTTGTTCACCTAGACTTCTCAGGCCTGAAGTATTTGGACTCGAGATATTCACCACAAAGGCATCGGCAAAATCCTTTAATTTTTCAAAACAGGCAATATAGTCACTGGCAGCATTTTCATTTGCTGTCTGCCGGTTTTTACCAATGTTTATGAAGAGGGGACGGGAAACAAAAGCCCCTAAGGATCTTAGTTTTAGCGCAATTTGATCTGCACCAGGACCCGGAAAGCCCATTTTATTCCAAAGAGCTTGAGCTTTGATGTCGCGATCTAGAATGAGGCCGGGATTAGGAAGTTGCGCAAGTGGAGTGACCGTTCCGAGTTCTAAAAAACCACAGCCAAACTTATACCAGGCGGTTAATGCTGATCCAGTTTTATCAACTCCTCCAGCAATCCCGAGTGGATTTCTAAAGTGTAGGCCTCGCCAGTTAAGCGGTCGCCATGACATATTTTCTTCAGTTAAAAAATTGGCCCAAACTCTAAGGCCAATAGGCCCTAAATCGTGAGCCATTTTCGGTGATAGCCAAAGCCAGGGTCTGAGCCGGGCCCCTGAGAATATACTCAAATTCGCCTATCTAGGATAGAGTCCTCGAAGTAGCATAGCCTTTTCAAGGCGGCGAATGGCTTGCGCCATTGCAGCGGTTCGCATATCAATTTTCTTCTCTGTTTTAAGCTCCCAAACCTTATCAAAGGCCGTGGTAATAATTTGTTTCATTTTAATATTTACTTCATCTTCATTCCAGAAAAACCACTGAAGTCCTTGAACCCATTCAAAGTAACTTACGATTACCCCACCGCCGTTGGCTAAAATGTCAGGTACAATCAAGATACCTCTATCAGTCAACATTTTTGAGGCTTCCATCGTGCAGGGACCATTGGCGCCTTCAACAATTATTTTTGTTTTTATTTTACCGGCATTGCTCGCCGTTATTGCTCCATCCAAAGCACAAGGGGCTAAAATATCGCACTCAATGGCGAGCAGTTGTTCACTGGTAACGGCCTCAGCTTTCGGATATCCTCGAAGTGATTTATTTTCGGTCATATACTTGATCACATCAGGAATATCCAAACCTTTTGGAGAATAAATTCCCGAGTGGACATCATTTACCGCGAGAACTTTGCAGCCCCGCTCATGAGCGTACATGGCGGCATGCATTCCGACGTTTCCAAATCCTTGAACAACAATAGTAGAGTTCGCGAATTTCATATTCAATTTATCGCAAGCCTTTTCGGCTGAAAACACAACACCTAAGCCGGTTGCGCCAGTTCGGCCAAAAGAGCCACCGATTTCAATAGGTTTGCCAGTGACTACGCCAGGTTGTGCATAGCCGACCTCTTGTGAGTAAGTATCCATCATCCATGCCATAGTTTGTGCGTCGGTCCCCATATCAGGAGCGGGAATATCAATATTGGGCCCGATTGCATTGCCGAGCTCACTTGTGAAGCGACGTGTGAGATTCTGCTTCTCAGTACGTGACAATAGTGTTGGATCCACCTTGACGCCGCCCTTGGCTCCACCAAGAGGAAGAGTTAAGAGGGAACACTTAAAAGTCATCAATGTAGCAAGTGCCGCAACTTCCCCTATGTCGACACCTTCATGATAGCGAATGCCGCCCTTGAAAGGGCCTAGAGTCGAGCTGTGCTGGACACGATAACCCGTAAAAACTTTTACTTTATAGTCGTCCATCCGAACCGGAATACTAACAATGATCGACTTGCGAGGGCGCTTAATTCTCTCAAGGACATTTGGATCACAGTTGATGACGTTGGCAGCGGTTTCAAGTCCCTTGATAGTATTTACGAAGAGTACATTATCGGTATATTCCATGCCCTATTCCTTTAAGTAGACTCTGTCGACCATACAGCGTCCTTAATTTATAAAATAATACATTTTGCTCTGGGCCATTACACAGCTTTGTATTTTGCTTTGCAAGTTGAAATCAAAATGAACTATCATTGAATGCTGATGATCAAATTTGAAGAGGCATTGCTTGGGATTTAAAGTTCAACTAAAAAATAATGATTCTATTTTCATGACTCTTGACGGACCGAACGACGTGAAGCCTTCATTTATGCAGGCCGTTGAAAACGCCTTAAAACGTCGCGTCATCAAATTTGAAATAGATATTGCGCAAAATTTAAGTGCCTTAGAAGAAATATTTTTACAACTGGTGGCACTTCAGAAAGTTCTAGGTAAGCGCGGCGAACGTCTCATTTTAATATCGCACGTGAGTTTGCCAGCTGAGCTCGAGACTCAACTTCATGCGGCGGGAGTTGAGCTCAAGATTGAGCAAGAAATAAAGTCACTGGTAGAAGCTGATCGACCTACTGGGCCGCTATTCAATGAGTTTTATAAGCAGGCCCAGCTCAAAAATTGGCCACAATTAGAATCTAGATTTAAAGAGGTTTATGAACAATTGAAGGGCCTGATCCAGGCCGAAGGTGCTTTGCAACGAGAAATTGAACTCTATAAAAAGCGCATCATCAGTTTGAGGCCGCTTATGGCAGAGTCACTAAACCTTAAGCAGTTATCTGAGAGAAGCGTTCAGCAAGAGAAAAAATTGTTTGAGCTGAGTAGTCAAAATGAGAATATGCAGCTTGAAATCGCGAAACTTTCGCAAGACTTGCAATCTAAACAGGCCAAGTATAAAGAATTGACTCAAGAACTTGAAACTCCCAGTTCTAAAAAGATTCAAAAAGGTTTGGAATGAGTAATAGTTTTAAAGATTATGCGAGCTACGTACGTCAGAACATTGGTAAACTTGATCAGAAAAAAGTCATTATTATTGGCGACGTTGGACTTGATGAATATGTCTTCGGATCAGTTCGGCGCATAAGTCCTGAGGCTCCAGTTCCAGTAGTTGAAGTCGAAACTCAAGAGTATCGCTTAGGCCTTGCCGCAAATGTCGCGCAGAATGTTTCTAGCCTTGGAGGGGTACCTTACCTTTTGAGTATTGTTGGCAGCGACGCTGCGTCCGAAGACTTGAGAAAGCTTTTAAAAAAAGCAAATGTCTCGACCGATGGACTGATCACAAGCATGGATCGACCCACAACCCGAAAAACACGTATAATGGTTCAGAATCACCACATTGTGCGGGTCGATTATGAACGAAAACAATTTCTAAACCAAGAAACTGAAGTTTTGCTGCTTAAAAAATTAGAGGAGCATATTGAGTCTTGTGTTGCTGTCATTGTTCAAGATTATGCAAAAGGTGTTTTATCTAAGGGTTTGATTTCAAAAGTCGTAATATTGGCCCATAAAAAAAACAAAAAGGTTTTGGCCGATCCAAATCGTCTGACACCGATTGATTACTATTCTGGGGTAGATTTGATAACTCCAAACTATGACGAGTCAGTTGCCCTTTCACATTTTATGGTCGATAGCCTTCGTCCAGATAAAGATGAAATATATAAGATTGGTCGACAATTGATGAAATCGATCGATTGCCGCGAATTGGTGATCACCCGTGGTAAAGAGGGCATGAGCTTGTTTCAAGATGAGTTGATGACTGAGATGCCCACATTTGCGAAGCAAGTAGCTGATGTCACGGGAGCTGGAGACACTGTAATCGCGGCAATTGCTTTGTCTTGGGGTGCTGGCTTTAGCCTTGAAAATGCCTGTGCTTTCGCAAACTTAGCTGCAGGAGTAGTCGTGGCTAAAATTGGTTGTGTGCCGTGTACCCGCGATGAGGTTTTAAGCCTTGTGCAGGGATTCTAGCCCGGATATTTCATCAGTATCGTGGCGAAATCGTTGATTCGCAGACTGGCCCGGCGCTTGAGAGACCTTTGAGTGAGGCACTTTGAGTGAGGCACTTTGAGTGAGGCAACCTCAAAGCAGGTTGTCGCAATGAAAAGATCTCGAAAACGCCAGGAGCGAAGCGCCCAGACTAGCGAAGCGGCGATTGCAACAGAAATCTGATGAAATATCCGGGCTAGTTTTTTACTTCAGCATATACTTCTGAAGAGAGGCCTGCTTGCTTTCAGAATGATAAGGACGAAGAAGACGCGCAATATGTTGTGCGCCTTGCTTTAAATGTTTTTTTGAAGCGGGTTGTTCAGGGCTTTCAAAAAACTGAAAAAGAGAGATTGAGGTAATCAGTACCAAATCTGAAATCATCTGCATCTCTTTTGGATCCTTCACTGGACGCATCACGCCCATCTTTACCCATTGCTTATAATTAGCGAATAGCAAGCGCATCGTTTTTAAAACATAAGTGCGCCATTTTTTTGCCAATATCGGATCTTTCTTCCTTAGGTGATAGCTTTCGCGATGAAAAAATCGATATTGCCAAATGACTTCAAACGAGCGCTCTACTAGCTCGAGCGGCGGCGGCAAATCACCTAGCTCACTTGAGTGGCGCCATACTTGGTAGGTTGCTTCGCACATCAAATCGAATAGCTCGCAAATGATCTCTTCTTTATTGCGAAAATGAAAGTAGAGATTGCCAGGACTAATTTCAAGGGCCTGCGCGATGTGATTTGTGGTAACGGCAACCACACCAGACTGGTTGAAAAGCTCGATACTCACATCCAAAATTCTTTGACGATTCTTAGCCATCCTCATAAATACTTTCCTCTGAAGTGATCGAATTCATTTCGTCCTGAAATTAAAGTAGCGCTACTCTATTTTCAAATAAAATCGTTGATGCTTGGTAATTATAGCTGTCTAATGTTGAAAATAGAAAAAATTTTACAATATAACAGGTGAGGTCACATGGAAGAGATTGAGGTTCCTTTAGAGGGATTACATGAAGAGATGCATCATCATGCAGAAGGCGGAGGTGGTCATGGGGCCGGGCCCGCATGGATTATGCAGGGGGCCTTACTTTCTGCATTTCTTGCCGTTTTTGCTGCCATTTCAGCACTTCTTGCTGGGCATTATGCAAATGAGGCCATGATCGAACAATTGCAGTCCTCTGATCAATGGAGCTATTTTCAGGCAAAAGGTATAAAGGCGAGTGTCCTCGATGTGAAGCGCGAACTTCAAAGTCTTTTAGGAAAACATATCGACCCAGCAGTCGAAGAAAAACTGAACGAGTACAAAAAAGAACAGCATGAAATTTCTGAAAAGGCGAATGAGAAGGAGAAGGAATCAAGAGAGCATCTTAAAAAGCATCAAATACTGGCCAGGTCCGTTACGTTCTTTCAGATAGCAATAGCGGTAACGGCAATTGCCGTTTTGGCGCGCAAGCGTCAGTTCTTAATTTTGAGCCTCGCCTTTGGCGCAACGGGTATATTCTTTTTGACTCAAGCTTATTTTTTTAGTTAGGGGCCGCGGCACTGAGGAGTGCATAAATGTGGACCGTTGGACGTAATGTTAAAATAAGCACTTATTATGTGACACCATGAAATTCAGACTTTGAGGACGCAGCTAAAATATGCTCTACTGCACACTATGCCAAGTCCAATAAAGAATTTTTTCTTAGGTCGCCCTTTATCAGTAAATGAAATGGGCCATGAGCGTCTCGGTAAGATTCAGGCTCTCGCGGTATTTTCAAGTGACGCCTTATCTTCAGTTGCTTATGCGACAGAGGCGATTTTGTTTGAACTTGCGGTGATTGGCACCTTGGCACTTGATTGGTCTCTGCCGATTGCTCTTGCGATTTGTGTATTGCTTTTGATTTTGTTGATTTCTTATCGTCAGACGATTCATGAGTATCCCAATGGTGGCGGGGCATATATTGTCGCAAAAGCAAACCTTGGAGAAACTCCGGGACTTATCGCTGGCGGGGCGTTACTTTTAGATTATTTATTAACAGTTTCAGTGTCTGTATCTGCAGGAATTTTAGCAATCACCTCAGCCATTCCATCTCTTCATCAATATAAAGTTGTATTGTGTTTGTTATCGATTTGGCTAATCGTTCTCGGCAATTTGAGAGGGTTAAAGGAGTCCGGTAAAATTTTTGCTGTCCCCACCTACGTATTTGTATTTTCGATTTTTACTATGATTTTGGTTGGAGCTTACCAGGCAATTAACGGCACTCTTTCTCCGAAACCAATATCTGAAGCTTTGACCTTTCAATATCCCGCAATCGGGATATTCATGATTCTAAAGGCATTTTCCTCTGGATGTACGGCACTCACGGGAGTCGAAGCTGTGTCGAACGGCGTCCCTGCATTTCGTAAGCCTGAGAGTGAAAATGCTATTGGCACGTTAAAATGGATGGTCACCATTTTGGCTATAATGTTTGTCGGAATTACGGTCTTAGGTCATTTGATTCATGTCATGCCAAACGGGAATGAAACAGTGGTTTCACAGATCGCACGGCACATTTTTGGAACTGGTTTTTTCTATTATCT
>JAYVXS010000068.1:0-7173 GCA_043784965.1 Bdellovibrionales bacterium | reverse complement strand
GAAGTGTAACGACGTTGCCCCATCTTGCCCATTTATTTCCCCTTTGTTAGACGTTTTTAGTTCTAAAAAGTGTCCGTTTTTTCGGGGGAAGGTCAGATTCGTGTCCGAGGTCCGCTCGATATTCAAGGAATTTTATACACAATTTAAAATGATTTCTCGAACTCTTCGCCAATTAAATATCCTGCGTGAAATGTGACAATGATCTCTTCTACGTAATAGTTACAGACTTTATTCATCATACTTCATCTCCATTATTTAGAACGCCATAGAGAATTCCCGTTTCTACCCAATGGCTAAATTTTTTTGATACAGCATCAGAGTCCAAATTTTGTCCGCGCTCTAAAGATTCTTCGAGAGAGATCCCAATTTTTAGACTTTGTAAAACATCAATTAAAGAAGGATCTAACTCCTCCCACGATACATTATCCCCGTTGTGATAGATCACAACGCCAGAAGACTTTTCTGCGTAGCTTTTTTGGGGACCAAACTTTTCATCGGCGTCAAGAGTCTGTATAATCTGAGCAAGAGGCCAGTTTGATTTTATCAGATGAACTGATGGATGAATTTTGAAGTACATATCATCGTTGGAAGAAATTTCTTTGCGCCAGTCTGCATCCTTGACTGGCAGAGATTTGGCATAAAAGGCCTCTATCCAGCTCCATTCGCATAGTGCCAAATCGGCAATCCACTCCTCTGAAATCTCTTTATACTCCGAAATAAAACTAGCAAACTTGTATCCTATTTCATCAATTGAGGTAAATTTTGATGGATATGCCTTTAAATAGTCTGCAACAATGTTTGCAAAAAGTTCGGCTCCAAGTGCCTTTCTGGTTTTGCTAAAATCTTTTTCTAAACACTCTAATATTCTAAAAAAATATCCTTCTGCATAAACGCTTAAGCGATTTATCACATTAACTTTTCCGCATTCAATCCAAGCAAGCTGTGATGGCGTTGGCTCATTGTAGCGATCCTTATACTTTATCATATTAGGATGTGTGTTGCTCAGAGCCTCACTAACTCCGCGAGGGTCAGTGATAATCCATTGAAGCCACTGTTGTATGTCACGCAAAGCTGGTGAGTTGTTCACGTGGGGCCTCCATTTCTTGTCGAATGATTTCTTTGGCTTTCATGACTTCTGCTTCTAAAATAGGGAAGTCGGGAATTTTTGCATCCCACTTGTTACGGGCTATTTAAGGGCTATTTACGGGCTATTTATGGACGCAGACTGATCAGTTGTCGAAGGTTGCCAAGTACTTCCGTCACCTTTTGCCAAAAATTAAGAGCGACAGGTGGAACCGGTTTTTCGACAAAAATTAAATTCACTAAATACCCAAGACGAATACCGGCCTCATAAACTCGACGGTCAATCTCACCAATATGCAGCGCCTGATACTTCTGTTGATCGGTATTATAGATGAGATCATAACCAGCTGTTCGCAACATCATGGACTCATAAAGCCAGCGCTCTAAATCAAATCCGACTTCCACGGGCTTCTTTTGATTTATACGGGTCAAATAATTTCCATATGCTAAGCTTGCAGTTTCTAAAGGCTGATTTGAATTTAAGATATCGGCATGGCCACTAAAGATCATGCCGTAGTCCCAAACGCCATGTAGGCTCATCGGAACGCCAAACCAAGTGACCGGGATCTTCACTCCACCATTATCTGCAGGGCGACCAGAATGAAATGGCTGATGAAGATCGCCCATAAAATGAACTAGAAACTTTAAAGAATCTGACTTTTCTTTTAAAGAAATTTTCGCATTTTTTAAATTATCGTAGGCGACCAAAATTGCAGTTATCATTCCGCCCTTTTCTCGTTGCTCCTCAGATAAAGATTTTAAGTGTGGAATGAAGGCCACATTATCTTCGATCTTTTCAAAATGATACCAGATCGCTTGTGCGTATGTAGTCCCGGATTTGAGAGAGTCCGCCCAGTTTGCTACGTCAGCGAGATTTTCTCTCCCAAGCAGTTGTTGGACGCCGGCCTTTGCCGTCGGGGTCAAAGTCGCATCGGCGATCAAACCAACGGTGCGGTGACCAATGGGCCCCCAGGCAAAGGATTGAATTGAAAAAAGGCTAATAAGCATGACCGAAGCGAGTGTTTTCATGCAGCCATTGCAAACAAGCTTGGTCAATTTGGCAACCAAAACTTGCTTGAAATGACATCCTCCCAGCAAATTACCTAGTAAATTACCTGGCAAACTAACTGGCAAACTAACTGGCAAACAAATCACGGCAGCTTCCAATCGTTGGCTTTGGCATAGGCTTTCGTAGATCATCGCGAGGCTTCGATGACTTTGAATCATCAATGATCCGATCGATTCTTCCGTCCTTTCGATTTTCAGCAAGATAATCAGGAATAGACTGAGTCTCAATACGAAGTCCCAGAGACTCCATTAACTTTCGTAAAAGAGAAATCGATTTCGCGACCAGGGGCGAAGGTGTAACAACTTGTTTTACTACCCAATCAGGAGCTACCAAGGCGCGTACACCACCTCGATACTTGCCCTTGGCGTCAATGACGCGATCTCCACTAGTGCCTTCCCAAATCCGTGCCCACCATGGAAGATGTGCCCGTGAAATATCACGCATTGAACCTGAAAACTTTGCTTTGGGATTTACTTCCTGACCAGCTTTGATGATCCCTGAAGCTGGATCCATTCCCTCGCGCTGAATACTTACAACTCTGACCTGTGTAGCTTCAATTTTTTTGAGGATTCTTTGCATCTCAAGTTTGGCAATTTCGCCATCTGTGAAAATCATTTCAATCTTACCCGAGCTCAACGCTGCCTTGATAGCGACCTCGCGATATCCTTCAGTACGCTGCCGAAGAATTTCCCACTCTTCTGCAGTTGCTCCATCCATACCAACGGGAACCGTCTTCACAACAAGATAATCATCGCCAAAGCCAAGATCATTCATTAAAGCATTTAGGTGCTGGCCACGAGCGCCGGTGAGTGCCCGCGAAGTATTCCAATCGTCGAGGCCGTGAGGATCCGCCAATATTAGCACCTTAGCATTCTGAAAACTTCCACGATGCAAACCAAAAAATCCCGTGCCTGGATGAGTCTTTGTATAATAGGCATCGATTCCATTGGTTTCAAAGGTGATGTCATTTCTCCCTGATTTATCCATCACTTTCATTCCCGGCTTTGGTTCAAAGATTAAATCTCGATCCAATTGACTCATCAAAAGCTGAGCTATCTCGACCCCAGGGCCTCGATCAAAAATATAGCGCGCGGCTTTTTGGCGAGGGCGCACGGACCAAAGATCATTGGGATCCTTTGGACTTGAAGGCATGGCCTTCTTCACTTGAGCAAGAACTGTTCGGTCAAAATCAACTCGGTCACGAGAACCAGCAACAATTGTTTGAGCATCGAGTCGACTGGCGTCGGCGCGTGAAACTCGTCTATCATCGGGAGCGCCAAACTCAAAATAGCCGGCACGAATATCGGCACGCCCATATTCGTAATCGATACCCTCGTCCCAAGAATTGCGGCGGAGTTTACCATTTTGATCTAGATCGGGCGGAACCCTCCAGCCCAATTTTTTCAGATTCAAAAGACGCTCGAAAGATTTTTTGAGTGCCGCTGAAGCCGCTGCAGGCTCCATTTTACTAAGAGAACTCGGATGAGAGGACATGGTAAATCCAATATGATCTTTCACAATCGTACCGTCAGAAAGCACGAGTCCTTTGATCGAATTTGTTTTTTGACCGTTGATTTCGACATTTTCAAGGTCGTAACCACCGAGTTGAGCCGCATTGACAATGCCGCTACCCTTGATTCCGCCATTGGTAAATACCATCATATCGATTCCTTTTTGGCCGGCATCGCGCAACGCCTTAACCGCTTCGGCTTGGCCTTCGGGAGTTTTATAGTTAGGCTTTTTTCCGAGCAAGATTTCGTAAATGTCTTTACCTTCTTTATTGAGAGGAACCGGAAACTCATTGTTGCCACCTGCACTTACTAGGTTAGTCTCGGGCACGCGAATATTCTGTAAACGTTCGGCATTGAATTTGGTTCCAATTTTGGCGCCACGACCAATGAGGAATTCAGCCCATCCATCACGAGCGGCACCGCCAAACATAATCATCAACTTGAGGGACTCGGGATTATTTTTGATCATCCACTCCCAGAATAACTCACGCTTGATTAAAATTTCACTGTCGCGTCCATTCGTCATTAACCACAATTCATTATCAACATAAGCGGATTGATGGATTTGCCAAGATCCACCTTTATCTTTTTCAACATATACATGATCAAATGATCCGTACTGACCCTTGATTGTCGAAAAAAAATCATTTGTTGTCGCTACACTTTGATCGACGCCAAAATAATTGCCGATACTTTGAACTCGGGCCCCGAAGCCAGAAGTTCCTGGTTGTTTTGCAGCTTCTGCAATATGGGTGGCATCTTGACCGATAAAAAGAACCTTCACAGCATTGAAATCAAAATAAGTGCGGGTCATCATCAACCCAAATATATAGCGAAACTTTTGATCTTCCAGCAATTGATCAGCCATCAACATATACTCTGGCTGCTCTGCATAGATATCGATAAGCATTCGACCTAGAGAAGTAGTTGGATCTGGGCCCGGATTGTACTCCCAACTCTCAGGTGCAATCCTTGTACGGGACTGAGCGGAGCCAACGCCAGAGAAAGCGAGGAGCAGAACTAAAAAAACCGAAAGAGTTCTAGAAAATATTCTCATAAAGACTCCAAATTCTTATTTTAGAAAGCTTCACCGCTCAAAACGGACCATGACTTTGAAACTTTTTCATAAGCAAAGAGGCGGCCAAAAGTTTGACAGTTCAAATCGTGTTAAATTGAAGATGATGACCGGACCGGTGACAATTTTTTACCCAGTGACGATTCTGGCCATGAATTTTGAAAAATGATCACTCGCATAGGCCCTATGCTTTTTTTGTTGGTCCAGTTAGGTAGTGCAATCTAGAAGCAGTTTCGGGGCAGCCGCTACCGATTTCAGTTTTTCGGTTTCGGTCCCGGTTATGGGTGGGTCAGTATATATACATTGGCTGCTAGTTGATCAACACGATCCTTGCCAAACAATTGGTCGCGCATCACGGTTCGAACTCTACATTGGCAACCGCTTTAGGTAAGGACTTGAAAGGCCGACTCTCACTCTTACTTTACATAATTGGAGTGGTGACGGCTTTTTGGCTGCCCAACCTAGCCTACATTTTATATGTCCTGGTGGCTTTGATGTGGGTCATACCGGATCGTAGAATTGAAATTTAAGCAAGCAAACAGGCATTTCGAAAAAGGTCATGAACAGCATTGTAAAGGACATCGAAAGTGACGGCCATTTAACCTTAGAACAAGCTTCCGGCTTTAAATACCAGGAGTTAGAAAAGCACCAGATCTTATTTATTCATGACCGACTTGATCAAGTGAATCCATTTTCGCGAACAACAGAGCTTCATAAGCTTATACCCCACTCGGCGATTTTCGAAACCGAAAATTTAGGCCATAATCGCATTCTGCGAAGCGAGCTAGTGATTGCGAAGACTTTAGAGTTTATCGTTCATCCTAAAATATCATAGTGTTTTGCGCGCTCAGCCGTGCCGCTCTGCGGCCTGGGTAATTTCTACTAAAAAATAAGGAATTTTAAGAAAAATGTTCCTCAGAAGCAACTCAAGACACTCTCGCATTTTTTCTATTGCTGAGGTGTCTCGTAGTTGATATGGGGTCTATATGACAAAAAATAAAACGAAGAAACATTTTAGTATCGAGGTTAAGGTCCTATTGACCTTTTTGTTTATTTTCGTAGGTGTTATTTTAACATCCTGGAAATTTGCAGTGAACTTAAGACAGACTATTGCCGCAAGTAATGCGATCACCCAGGCCGATCTCCGCGCTTTGGTTGAGGTGGAACATCTGCGCAATATTGTTGAATCGCAAATTAATGATAGTCGGTCCTTCTTTCTGCTTGGTTCAACGGCGATTCTAGAACAACAAAAAAAAGAGAAACAAATATTTCTCGAATCCTTGGCCAGCTTTGAAAAGCAGTTCAGTCTTGCCGAGGTACAGGCGCTCGTAAAGAGCATCAATCTATTAGAGAAACAGCAAGAAGAAATTTTTGATCAAGCCATGAAGTTTCGCGAAAAACATACGGAACCAAAAATAGTCGGACAGTTTTATCAAGCAAAAATGGCTCCGATTCGTACCCATATTAATAGAGCCCTTGATGAAATCGTGGTCCTTCATAAAGCTGAGCTAGATCGCGTTCATGCTCGCGCGAAAGAAGCCGCTCTCGGCGCGGAATCTCAGGTCCCACAAGGGATGACTTGGTTCACTAGCGCTATTGGATTTCTTTTCTTGGGCATGCTCTTTCTAGTTCTTCGATTGGTGAGCGAACGCAATCGCCAAGTTGCCGAGCGGGAACGTCTCTATCAAGAAGCCCAAAAGGCCCTTCAGGCACGTGACGAAATCTTAGTCGCTATCTCTCAAGATTTGAAAGATCCCTTAATGGCGATTGTGCAAGATGCGCTGAGCTTAGAAAATACGAATGATTCTTCGAGCAAAATAAATGATACGATGCAATCGATAAATAGCTCAGTCCTTGTTATTGAAGGATTGCTTAAAGACATGGGTGATCAGGCCAGGGCTGATCAAGGAAGCTTAACTCTACGACTTGACCAATTGGCGATTGATATTATTCTAGATGATGCTCGCCTGATGCTACAGCCAATTGCAAAACTGCGTGATGTTCGGCTGCAATTTGATTCAGTAAATCCGCCGACATTGGCCTTTTTTGATCGCGAACGAGTACTTAGAGTGCTTTCTAATCTGGTTGGGAACGCAATTAAATTTAGCCCAAAACACAGTAAGGTGGTCATTAAAGTTCGCAGTGACCAACAATTTGTTTATGTATCAGTTGTAGATAGCGGATCTGGCATTCCAGAAGGTAAAATTTCTGAACTCTTTGATCATTTTTGGCAGGCTCGCGAGACCGCGGAGCAAGGGTCTGGCGTCGGCCTTGCAATTGTCAAAACAATCATTGAAGCTCATGGCGGCACCGTACGTGCCGAGAGCCAACTTGGTCATGGCAGCACATTTACCTTTTCACTTCCACGCAGAAGACCAGTCGGCGCTCAAATGGGGAGACCGGCGCCAATTGTCAAACAGGCGGCACGCGCACTA
>JAYVXS010000067.1:0-7205 GCA_043784965.1 Bdellovibrionales bacterium | reverse complement strand
AAAAGGTCTCGAAAACGCCAGGAGCGAAGCGCCCAGACTAGCGAAGCGGCGATTGCAACAGAAATCTGATGAAATATCCGGGTTAGGGGTGGGTCAGTTTACGAACATCACCTTCGTCAAACTCGGTTTGTCTGTAACTCGGTTTGTCTGTAACTCGGTTTGTCTTCATTTGATCCTATTTTAAGCGGACCTGGTGCTTTTAAAAGGCCTCTCAACTCTCAATTTTATTAGGCGATCTGGGATGTTAGCTAAAAAGCTGTTGATTTTTTTTTATTTTGCGGTAGGGTCGCGTCTCATAAAGTTTATTAACTAGAGTCTTTTGAGGAACCAAAAAATGCCATGTCCAAAGAAAAGAACCACCAGATCACGTCGAGATATGCGCCGAGCGCATGATTTTTTAACTCCTGTGACTACTATTCACTGCAATAACTGCAATGCCCTTGTAAAACCTCACCATATTTGCCCAAGCTGTGGTCATTACAAAGGTCAAGAGGTCGTGGCAGCTAAGGAATAATCCTAATGACTGCAATACGTACGCGCATTAAGGGTACTGGCTCATATCTTCCTGAAAAGTTGATTACCAATGCCGATCTTGAAAAGCTCGTTGATACAAATGATCAATGGATCGTTGATCGAACAGGGATTCGCTCAAGACACATCGCGGCAGACAACCAAACAAACTCAGATCTTGCACTTGAGGCGAGTAAAAAAGCAATCGAAGCCGCCGGGTTAACTCCATCAGACATTGACCTCATAATTTATGCGACAGTTTCTCCTGATCGTTTAATGCCGAGTTGCGCTTGTATGCTACAAAAAAAATTAGGCTGTCGAAATGTGATGGCCTTTGATATCAATGCCGCATGTTCGGGATGGCTATATGGTGTAAACCTTGTCGATAGCTTTATTAAGTCAGGACAATATAAAAATATTTTATTGGTTGGATCTGAAGTTTTGCATTCCTATGTAGATTATAAAGATCGTGAAACTTGTATCTTGTTTGGTGACGGTGCAGGCGCGGCTATATTCGGTCGTGCTGAGTCTGATCAAGATTCTTATATCTTAAGCTGTCATATGCATGCCGATGGCAATTTAGCAGAACTTTTGAGTTTGCCAGCGGGTGGTTCTAGACTTCCGGGGATGAAAGTTGAAGTACAGAAGGACTTCTACATTCATATGCAAGGACGTGAAATCTTTAAGAATGCGGTTCGCGCCATGGTGGGCGCCTGTGGGGAAGCCTTGCAGGCGAACCAAATGAAGGTAGAAGATATAGCTTGGCTAATTCCACACCAGGCAAACTCACGAATAATCGAAGCTGTTGCCAGTTATTTTAAATTCCCTATTGAAAAATGCGTTGTCAATGTTGATCGAACTGCAAATACCTCGGCGGCAACTATTCCTATAGCACTCGATGAGGCCGCTCGTGATGGGCGAGTTCAACGCGGGCAATTTGTTTTGCTGGCTGCTTTCGGAGCGGGACTGACTAGCGGTTCAGTTCTGATGAAATACTAAGATGTGGGGCGCTTTTTTTCCGGGCCAAGGCAGTCAGAGTATTGGCATGGGAAAGTTCGTCTATGATCAGTTTCCCCTAGCGAAGTTAAGGTTTGAAGAGGCTAGCGATTTGTTAAAGATAGACTTTAAAAAGCTATGCTTTGAGGGCCATGAGTCTACACTTTCTATGACTGAAAATGCTCAGCCGGCCCTGCTTCTTGTTTCGACTACATGCTATGATATTCTCTTTCAAAATACCGGTGTAAAGATCCATGCTGGCAGTGGACATTCTGCTGGGGAATACTCAGCACTGGTCTCTGCCGGAGTGCTCAAGCTCACGGATGCACTAAGGGCAGTCAGGAGTCGTGGGATTGCGATGCAAAAAGCCGTTCCTGTTGGTGAAGGCGCTATGCTTGCCGTCTTAGGCCTGCATGATACTCAAGTGAAGGATCTCTGCGCATGGGCCGAAAAGTCTTCAGACTGGGGGCCGCTTGAAACAGCAAACTTCAATAGTCCAGGACAAGTTGTGGTCAGTGGTTCGGCAATTGCAATTGCGTGGCTCACCCAAAACTTGTCCTCTCCAAATCTAAAAGAGGCCTTTCCTGATTTTCCAAAGGTGAAAGTGATTCCGCTTAAGGTCTCCGCACCTTTTCACTGCTCTCTTATGAAGCCAGCAGAAGACGAAATGAGAAGGGTTTTAGCTCCCATTACATTTTCAAGTGCTAAATGGAAGGTCGTGCAAAACTTTGCTGGAAAGGTGTTCGCAGATCCAAACAAGATACGTGAACATCTAATCAGGCAAATCACTGGGCCAGTGCTGTGGACAGCATGTGTTCAAAGATTACTTCGGTTTGGCTGTGAAAATTTTATTGAATTTGGTAGTGGCAAAGTCTTGTCAGGCCTTGCGAAAAAAATTGACTCTAGCAGTATAAACACATTCAATATGAACAACCTTGATGAATGGAATATGCTCGAGCAAAGGATAGCGGCTTCCAATTTAGTTCATTGAAGAGAACTCAAGCAGATTTGTTCAATATTAAGACGTGTTCAAATTTCAGACGTGTTCAAATTTAAGACGTGTTCAAATTTAAGACTTCAGATACCCCAAAAAGGAATGAAAAATGACTGATCCGACAAGATTTGCTGGTAAGACTGCCCTCGTAACTGGTGGGAGTCGCGGCATAGGGGCTTCAATTGCTGCACATTTGGCAGAGCAGGGCGCCAGAGTTGCCCTCACCTACTCTAGCAATCAAGAGATCGGGCAGCGCGTATTGCAAAACCTTAAAGGAGCCGGGCACTTACTGCTAGAAGTAAATGTAGGAGACGAAGAATCGGTCGAGCGCGCTTTTGAGCGAATGCTAAATCAATTCACTAAAATAGATTTCTTGGTTAATAATGCCGGAATTACTAAAGACGGACTTTTACTAAGGATGCGAACTGACAGTTTTGATTCAGTTATTCAGACAAATTTACGCGGAACTTTTTTATGTACGCGGGCGGCGATCAAATCGATGATCAAAACCAAGCTTCCGGGCTCAATTGTTAATATTACCAGTGTGATCGGTCGAAGTGGTAACTCTGGACAGGCAAACTATGCTGCGAGCAAAGCCGGAATAGAGGCTTTCACCAAATCAATTGCGATGGAGGTCGCAAGTCGAAATATCCGACTGAATTGTGTGGCCCCTGGATTCATCACCACCGAAATGACAAGTGTACTAACAGATCAGGTGAAGGCAGATATACAAGAGAAGATTCCGTTACATTCACTTGGAACAGTCGCTGACGTCGCCAATGCTGTGTGTTTTTTCCTCAGTGATGAAGCAAAGTACATTACTGGGCAAACTCTCAACGTCAATGGCGGTATGTACATGGATTAGAGTCGTCCCCAGAACGGCACCGAGATTGCAAAATTAACGCAAATCCAAAGAAATATTGATTTAAACTCTTAAAACCGGTAAAAATACTAAGTCTTAAAAAAATATTTAAATTATAAAAGTTCTTGAGGAGGACAAATGGTAACTGCTATTCAGCCAAAAGTAAAAGAAGTGATCGTTGAGCAACTCGGTGTTGATCCAGAGCGAGTGAAGCCTGAGGCTTCATTTATCGACGATCTCGGTGCTGATAGCTTGGATATCGTTGAGCTCGTAATGGCTATGGAAGAAGAGTTTGGAATTGAAATTCCAGATGAAGATGCAGAGAAGCTTAAAACCGTTCAAGACGTTTGCAGCTACTTGCAAATTAAAGGCAAAGTTTAAATCTTTGAGTTGAGAGTGCAAAATGCCGCAGACTTTCTTACCAAATGATATTTACCAAAGACCGGCGCGTCCTCAAAGACGCGTGGTCGTCACGGGTATTGGACTCGTCTCCCCGCTTGGTTTAAATCTTTCTGAAACTTGGGAAGCTCTATTAAAAGGCCAGTCTGGTATTGGCCCGATCACCCAATTTGATACGACTAAATACGATGTGAAATTTGCTGGTGAAGTGAAAAACTTCGATTCCAATCTTTATATTGAGAAAAAAGAACAAAAGAAAATGGATCGCTTCATCCATTTTAGTCTTGCGTGCGCTGAAATGGCATTAAAAGATTCAGGTCTAGAACTTACCGAAAAAGTAAAAGAGCGCATGGGTTCGATTGTTGGCGTTGGTCTAGGTGGCCTCGGGGCTATTGAAAATAATTTTGCGATTTTAACAGAACGTGGCCCATCTCGTGTGACCCCATTTTTTGTTCCAATGGTCATAACGAATATGGCTTCAGGTCAAATTACTATTAAATATGGCCTAAAAGGCGTGAACTATTCGGTAACGTCGGCCTGTTCTTCAGGGGCACATTCGATTGGCGAAGCCACAAATTATATAAGGTCAGGTTTAGCTGATGTCATGTTGGCAGGGGGAGCTGAGTCCACAATCTGCCCTCTTGCTATTGCCGGCTTTGCTTCTATGAGAGCGCTTTCTACGAGAAACGATCAGCCTAAAATGGCTTCTCGTCCTTTTGATCGTGACCGAGATGGTTTTGTAATTGCCGAAGCTGCAGCAATTTTAGTTTTAGAGGATTTTGAATTCGCTGCAAAACGTGGAGCTCGTATTTACGGTGAAATATCTGGATATGGAGCCTCGTCAGACGCGCATCACATGACAAATCCTGCTCCCGGCGGAGTGGGCGCAGCGCTAGCCATGGGTAATGCAATTAGAGATGCCGGCTTAAATGCGAATGAAGTTTCCTATGTTAATGCACACGGAACTAGTACTCCCGCTGGTGATGGCCTTGAAACCCAAGCTCTTCATCGTACCTTTGGAGATCATGCTAAAAAAATATGGGTCAGTAGCACAAAGAGTATGACTGGACATAGCTTAGGGGCAGCTGGCGCCATTGAAAGTGCATTTACTTTAATGACTCTGGCAAAGGGAATTGCTCCACCAACGATTAATTTAGAAAATCCGAGCGAAGATTGCGATCTAGATTATATTCCAAACTCGGCAAGAGAAGGTAAATTTCTACATGTGGCAAATAATAGCTTTGGCTTTGGCGGCACCAACGCCTGTATAGTTTTCTCTAAAATATAGATAAGAACAAAGAAGCGAATTTAGCGGAGAATTTATTTCAAATTTTATTAACGGCATTCCAGTACTAATAGCTTCGGATCATGCCGGCTATGATCTCAAAGAATATTTAATATCTCATTTTTCAAAAAGCATAAAATTTAAGGACCTTGGAACACTAAGTAAAGAGAGCGTTGACTATCCTGAGTTTGCAGACGCTCTCGGCTATCGTTTGAGCTCTGTGGCTGGCCCAGAAAAATTTGGAGTCCTCATTTGTGGCAGTGGGGTTGGAATTTGCATTCGGGCAAATCGCTTTTTAAAGATTCGCGCAGTTCAGGTATGGACACCTGATATTGCACGCCTCTGTAGAGAGCACAATGATGCCAATGTTATTTGCTTCGGCGCCCGTGCTCAAACCCCTGAAGACTGCGTAAAATTACTAGATATTTTTTTGAGTACTGCCTTTTTAGGTAACAATTCAGGTGATGATGTTGCCGCAAGACATTTAAATAGAGTGAGAAAATTAAGCATTCCTCCGACTCAATAAAGTTTTTTCGTAGCGCTTCTTGATGAATTCAAAGCTTGATGAATTCAAAGCAAGCGCCTAAGATTTTCTTCATCTAATTCGATGAAAGGAATCATATGTTTTTAGAAAAAGTCGATCCCGAAATTTCAAAATGGATTCTAAAAGAAAATGAGCGCCAAGAATTTGGCCTCGAGATGATTGCTTCTGAAAACTATGTATCAAAGGCAGTGATGGAGGCTCAAGGCAGCCAGCTCACAAATAAGTATGCCGAAGGTTACCCTGGCAAACGATATTATGGCGGCTGTGAGTATATCGATCATATTGAGCAGCTTGCCATTGATCGTGTCACCAAGCTCTTTAGCTGTGAGCACGCCAATGTGCAGCCCCACTCGGGCTCACAAGCCAATATGGCGGTGTTTATGACTTGTATGACTCCAGGAGATACTTTTTTGGGAATGGATCTTTCGCATGGCGGTCATTTAACTCATGGCTCACCGGTTAACTTTAGCGGCAGCCTTTACAAAAATGTCAGCTATGGCCTGGACCCTAAAACTCATCGCATCAATTACGATCAAATCATGGCAAAAGCTCAAGAGCACAAACCGAAAATGATTGTGGCGGGCTATAGTGCCTATCCGAGAGTTTTAGATTTTGCAAAATTTCGTGAAATTGCAAATGCGGTCGGCGCAACTCTAGTTGTTGATATGGCGCATTTTGCAGGTCTAGTTGCAAGTGGGATTCACCCTTCACCGATTCCATTTGCACACTATGTGACTTCAACCACGCATAAGACTTTGCGCGGCCCACGTGGTGGTCTCATTCTCACCTCAAATGAAAATGCGAAAAAAGTGAATAGCAAAATATTTCCTGGTATACAGGGTGGTCCGCTCGAGCATGTAATCGCAGCCAAAGCCGTAGCCTTTCTTGAAGCTTTGAAGCCAGAATTTAAGATCTATTGTCAGCAGATCGTAAATAATGCTCAGACTCTAGCTGAGACTTTGATGAAAGAGAAAGTTCAGCTAGTAACAGGTGGGACCGACAATCATTTATTGCTAGTTGATCTTTCAGGTACCGAAGTCACCGGAAAGGATGCCGAGATTGCACTCGATTTGGCAGGCATTACGGTTAATAAAAATACCGTGCCTAATGAAAAGCGATCACCTTTTGTCACCAGTGGGGTGCGCATCGGAACGCCAGCGCTGACTTCTCGCGGGATGAAAGAATCTGAAATGAAAACAATCGGCTCTTGGATCGCAAAGGTTTTGCGAGATCCTAATGATCAAAATCAACTAACTAAAATTCGCGCCCAGGCCAAAGAACTCTGCCAACAATTTCCGATCTACGCTAAATAATATGAACTTTACTAAGATTAATTTGTTAAATTTAATTTTTGCCCTGAGCCTTGGTCTAGGCCTTGGCGGCTGCGCAAGCTTTAAGGGCCCAGGAACACTACAGGGTACAGAATTTCAAGGTGCAGAATTTAAGGGGAATGCCCCATTTGCGACAACGTCTGAAAATGTTTCGCCTCCGCAGAAAAAAGCAAAAATCGAGAGTGATTTAGAACATCCGCCATCTGAAACCCTGGATGACCAAAGTGAACAAAATGTTTTTGAACATATTCCCCCACCGACGGATCGAGCTACTACTGAGTCAA
>JAYVXS010000066.1:0-21477 GCA_043784965.1 Bdellovibrionales bacterium | reverse complement strand
GGATATTTCATCAGTTTCGTCGTGAAATCGCTGATTCGCAGACTGGCCTGGCGCTTGAGAGACCTTAGAGTGAGGCTTAGAGTGAGGCTTAGAGTGAGGCTTAGAGTGAGGCAACCTCAAAGCAGGTTGTCGCAGTGAAAAGGTCTCGAAAACGCCAGGAGCGAAGCGCCCAGACTAGCGAAGCGGCGATTGCAACAGAAATCTGATAAAATATCCGGGCTAGGCTAGAAGCGAGAAAGACTCGATTGCAGAAAAGGGGATATAGATGATGTTCGCTACCACTTTGCCGCGATCTTCAAATTCTATAAAGTCTGAGAAGACGCCTTTAATTCTACCTTTGTAGTTGGTTGTGCAGGTTGAAATCTGTATTTGCTGTTCAGCCACTTTTCTGAGTTCATCCAAAATTTCGCCCAAGGTTTTTTTTGTCATAGGTTCCCTTTTCTGTATAATCGCATCCAACTATAGTCGCATCCAAGTTGAAAAATTAGAACATTGAAAGAGCCAATTATCAAACCGCTATAATCCATCTCTATTTACCTAATAAGCACAACCAAATTTAGCACCGCCGTTGGTCCAGATTGATTACATTGAAGCGAGAATTTGCTAGTCAAAACTCCAGGCAGCTTTAGACTTTAGCCTGCGAAAGCATATTTACATTTTAGAGGGGGATTGGAATGAAGCGAATTTTAGTAGGAAGTCTTTTGAGTTTGGTCTTAGTGGGCGTTTCTTATGTTGCTACACATGAGAGTCTTTGTGAGGGCTTTATGCCCGAAAATGATATGAAAATTCCGGTGAGTTTTGATGCCACGGGGATCACCGAGCAAGAATTTAGTGCGGTGATGGATCGTTTCGAATCCATCTATAAGCCAAGTATGGCTGCGGAGGGCGGAAACTTAATACTCAGCCGTCTATGGAAAGATGCCACGGTGAACGCAAATGCGAGCCGCATTTGGAATCAATGGAGCATTAATATGTACGGTGGTCTCGCGAGATTCCCGGGTATGACTGCAGATGGTATGATGATGGTAGTTTGCCATGAAGCTGGCCACCATATCGGTCGTCAGCCGTATATCGGACCATTGCGCTGGGGATGGGCAACAAATGAGGGCGGAGCGGACTATTTCGCGACATTAAAGTGTGCTCGCAAAGTATTTGCAGCTGACGACAACGAAAAAATTGTTGTAGCCTTGGGAGTGGCGCCCGAAATAACAGCACAATGTAATCTCAACTTTAGCAATGCAAAAGAAGCAGCTCTTTGTGCTCGCTCTTCTCATGCTGGAGTGGTTTTGGCGAATGTTTTGTCATCGCTCAGAAAAGATAAAGCGGCTCCGCAGGTTTCAACGCCTGACAAAAGAGTCGTGACTGACCATTATGATGCTCATCCAGATGCGCAATGTCGTCTCGATACTTACTTTCAAGGCTCAATTTGCCAAGTGTCTGGACGGGCAGAACTTGATATTCGTGACTATCATAAGAGCTCTTGTGTGGCTCCAAAATTCAAAATTGGCCTTCGACCGACCTGCTGGTTCAAGCCAGATGCGTCGGATGCAGTCAATAAATTGGCCATGGATTCAGATACTTAGTCTTTTTAAACTCAAGTGAAAGCGAAGGGCGGCATGCATAAGCCGCCCCTTTTTTTGTCTTTGACTAGCCCGGGGAACAGGCTTTACAACCTGAGCTAGCGTTTTTAAAGAAAGACGGAAAAGCCTAGATGATTGAAACATCTTCGAAAATATCAGAGACTTCTGAGGGGCAAAACCTAACTGCAGCCGAATCGCTTTCGACACTCAAAAAAGCCGTCGAAAAGCTCAAGCTCAATTACAAGGGAAGAGATCTCAAAAAACTTCTGGGTGATCGAAAATGGAAAGAGCTTGAGTTTCACAATCAAAATCGAGATAAGAAATTAAGCGCCAGTCTGCCAAATGATACATATGAACTTCTTCACGGCAATAAAAAATTCTATCAAACGACCGCTTTATCACAAGCCTATATCACCGACTGGTTTAAAGCTAATTTGCCCGGAAAAGTTGTCTTAGATTATGCGTGCGGCAACGGCCCGCTTGCGATTCGAAGTGCACAATTGGGCGCGGCCTTTTCAGTAGGAATTGATATTTCGGATGTCTCTGTTCAAAATGCCTGCACTGAAGCTCAGCAGTTAGGCTTATGTGAGCGTGTTTGGTTTATGCAGGCGGATTGCGAAAATACAGGTCTTCCCGATGATTCTTTTGACGTTATAATTTGTAGTGGAATGCTCCATCATCTTGATCTTAGCTTCGCTCTGCCAGAACTAAGGCGGGTTTTAAAGCCGGGCGGAGTAATTTTGGCCGTCGAAGCACTGGATTACAATCCACTGATTAAGCTATATCGCAATCTCACGCCCTCGATGAGAACCGAATGGGAAAAAGCTCATATTCTTTCTTTAAAGGATGTTGAGTTTGCCTCACGTTTTTTCGCGGTTGGTAGTATTCGTTATTTTCATATTCTATCGCCACTGGCGGTATTTGCTAATCGCGTCCCTGGGCTTTCAGGTGTGGTGCTCTCCGTATTCAATTGGATCGACTATTGGCTAACCAAAATGCCAGGGATTCAACTCATGTCATGGCAGTTTATTTTTGAATTGAAAAAACTACCTGCTTCAATTCGCTGAAGCGTCGCTTCAGCGAAGCAGGTTGTCGCAATGATAAGGTCTCGAAAACGCCAGGAGCGAAGCGCCCAGACTAGCGAAGCGGCGATTGCAACAGAAATCTGATGAAATATCCGGGTTAAGGACCACGTACGCTGCCTGTGGTGCCTGAGTTCCAAGGGTTTGGATAAGTCGTTGGATGAGTATATGACCCCGGCGTATGGCAGTATTCACAAGTATCAGTTGCTATTATACCGCCGGGGACTTTATCGGCATGATGGTTTTGTGGTTTGGTTTGAAATGCTGTTAGCCCTGCTGTTGCCACTATCTTCTGTCCAGTTAGATGACAATACATACAGTAGTTTACCCCTCCAGGAGCGGTCGGCATATTCTTGTGATCCCAACCAATGATAACAGGGCCAATTGTAGCGCCATGACATTGAGCACAGGTCACTCCGGTCGCAGGCACTGGGTGCGGAAGCGTTAAGCTTGCCCAGCCTGAGTTCGTAGGCGGCAGGAATGTAACATTCACAGGGATGCCGCCGGCAGCCCCCTTCCAATTTGCTGGGCTAGTTGATGAGCCGATCGTTCCAGTTCCTGCAGGGTCAGTATGGCAGGTTCCGCAAGCGGTATGGGCTGTCGCATGATTTTCACCATTCGCTACACCAGGTGGAAGTAAATTCGCATGACAAGTTTCACAGGCAGTACTTGGGCCAGTAACGGTAACTTTTGCGTGAAATTTTGCGGCCTTCCACTTTGGGCCTGTCGCGCCAATATTGGTGTGACAAATATTACAATCTTTACCAGTGGCACCTGCAACTCTATGATCAAACTGATCAAGCAGCGTTGTATTGCCTGCTGGATAAGTCGAAGCAACGTCTGTATTGACTAATCCTCCTGGCAAATCATTATTAGTGCCCGCAACCGCGCCGCCACCGTTTGTCAATCCATGGCATTCTTGGCAAGAACTTATGGTCGCACCAGCTTTTGTGAGACTTGTATTTGTGCCAGCATGTAAAAGATTGGTTTTTGCAAATGCTGTAGGCGTAACACCTGCAACTAAATCATTACTATGGCAAAGATAGCAGTCATTACCAACACTACTCGAGTTGTGATTCATGTGTTGAGTATCAGTTGTGCTCACGGTTGAATTCACAATTGTGGTTTTGGTATGGCAGTCCATACACGAAGTGATCGAGGCTGGAGTGATATTCTTATGATAAAAGGCACTTGCAAAGTTAGTAGAAACTTTACCATTTGCGGTCACCAAAGTATTAATTTGCGTATTAGTTAAGGTGTGACAACTATTACAATCTCCTGGAGCAAACGCAGAAGAGTGTTTGAAGCCTGGAGTAAATGTGCTTCGTCCAGTAAAGGCAAATGCCCCAGCAGGTGCTGTAACATAGTGACAAGTTGTGCAAGTTGATGCCGATGCGGCACCGATCTTAGAGTGAAAGCTTGCGCCTGAGAAACTAGTTCCAGCGCTGGCTTTTACGTGGCAGACAAGACAATCGCTTGCCGCTACCGAACCACTACTCAAGACAGCATCGTGATCCATTGGCGACAATACAGGCCCGACAATATTTTGTGGCACTGTATTTATGTGACATTCTGTACAAGCGCTTAAGTTTGCCGCGGCTTGAGGACCAGCAGGAACTGAGGTCGCATGAAATGAAGAGCCTGCGAATTTTGTTGGTAGATTCGAGTGGCAAGTATTACATTTTGCAGTATCGAGTCCACCGGGATTGCCAACCGTAGCACCAACCCAAAGAGCGGCTGGAATTTGTGTTGAACCATGAATAATTTGATCTGAGAGGGTCTCGGTTACAGTCGTTGTTGAGGCGACTTGAAAAGTTGCCAGATTAGCATAATTCAATTGAACGGCAGATACAGTTGTTAGAGCTTGAGTTGGATCTGGTCCCATTAATCCTGTAATGCTATAAGCCGTACCACCACGCCAGTCGGTATCGCCATAGGTTCCGGGATTAGCAGTTTGATAATTAGCATAGACTGCACGTGTGATTGTCGCTGAGTGACAGGCGATACAATCGCCAAGTCCATCGGTTGCGTGATTGAAGCTCGAAGCAAGTCCGTTCAGAGCTGATGGAGCAATGGTTGCGGGCCTTTGCGATATATGGCAATCCTGACAACTGGTGAGTGTGCCAGCGGCTTTAGCCGCAACGTGATTGAAATTACCGCCAGACCAATTACTCATCAAATTATATAATGTTGGAGCATGACAGACACGGCAGTCGCGAGTTCCACCATGATATCCAGTTGGATTTTGTATTGAGGATGTATCGAAAGGAAGAACAGCAGCATTATAAGCGACGAAATTAAAACTGCCACCGGCTGATCCAATGGTCACTGTGCCATTTGGTTTTTGCGAACTGTGACATGAGTTACAAGTGGTTGGAGCGGTCATTCCTACTTGGTGAAAAATGCCGGCAGTCCAAGAGGTTTTGCTAGCGTGGCAACTTAAGCAGTCACCCATGCCATTGACATGAGTGGTGTGATCAAATCTCGTTAGCGTCCCGGTGCTAAACCCAATAGGGCGAGAGTTCGCGTGACAGTCTAAACAAGAACTTGGTTGGCTGAGTTTTGCGGTAGTAAGTGCAGCATGATAAGTTCCACCATTCCAGCCATTCGTGTTGACAGCAGGGGCGGCGACTGGAGAGGCGTGGCAGACCACGCAATCGTTGCCAATCAATCTTGCTGCAGAGCTAGTATAAACGCCGGCGCCATTCTTTGACCAGACAACAGCGTCATGACGCATTTCATTCGAAGTTGGTGAGCGCGGACTAACAGGAGCGGGTGTTGCAGGTCCTACGAAACCAACAGGAGATGATGAGGCATTATGACACTCACTACAAGAGGTCGGCTGTGGAATGCCAGCCGCTCTATAAGATGCATGAAAAACACCACTCGTATAAACCCCACCCGCGTGACAAGACACACAATTCGAGATCACTTGTGGCATGATCTGTGGACTTTGATGATTCATATTCATATGAAGTGATTGGGGTAGATTCGTTAGACTAGATATTATAGTATTTGAAAAATTTGGTAGCTGAGAAGACTGGCCGGTTAAATTCACATCACTTGCTATAGTATATAAAAGTCCATTTGCTGCTCCAACCGCGCCGGACCAATTGGACATACTTGAGAATGGTGTATTGAGTGAGCTCGCATGGCAAGCAAAGCAATCTTGTGCCCCTAAAATGGTGTGGTCAAAGCCTCCGGTAAGAGCTAAGTCAGTGACCGAATTTGTTGGTTCTTGCGATGTATGGCAAGAATTACAAGAGGTCAGCGTTGAGTTGTGATTAAAAAATCCATTTCCCCAGTCAGCTTTCGTGCGGGCAATTTGTGTCATGTCATGGCAACTGATGCAATCCACACCCTTGGCGTGGGTCGTATAATTAAATGGAGTATTAACATTAAGACCAACAAAACCTGCGGTCGAAGTTGGTCGGCCACTTTTGCCCGTCTCATGGCAATTCGAACAAGTCGTTTCTTTACCGGTGTGAATAATTGCTGCGATCGAACTCAAAGTCGCAACATTACCTGGAGTCGGCGTTTGCGCACAATTTTGAAAACCCAAAGAGGTGGTAAGCGCCAGGAGACCTAGAATAACCCAAATAGATAATAAAGCTTTGTTATTCAAATGCTTTAACGAGAAGATAGAATCTTTAAAATTCTTAAGACGCATAGTTCTATAATCATCGGAATATGCAGGACTAGACTGAAGTTATGAAGGCAAAAAAAACTCAAATATCTCAAATTAAAACGCAAATACTACACATAATTGTCGATCATTTTTACAGGTGATAAACTATTTTTTTACACCAAGTAAAAGGGCTACAACAATATGAATGAAGGCTGCCGCATACATGAAAAAGGCAAAAGGTAAATGAAAGGCATGCCAGTAGCCCATTAAGCTTTGAAGGGGATCGAGATATAAATTTCTTCGCGTAGTGAGCGCCCACTTTGTTAGTAGGGCACGGATCTTCAAATGAAGATTTTCACGAGTATTGGGCTCTGCCAGATATAATCTGGCATCACCGGCAATTGAGCCCATTAACACTTGAAACAAACTCAAATTTTCAAATTCTGCTAATTTCTTAGCGGGTAAACCTACGTAGACAAGAGCCTCTTGCATGATTTGCTCACGTCTTTCGGCGGTGACTTTTGGCATAAGCTTACTAAAATTAGTTTCTAAGGTTTTTCTGTCGACCTCAGCGCTTGCTAAGAGATCTTGTTTTTTTTGCATAAACTGACCATACAAATAGCGTCCTAAGACGCCACTCACGGCTGAAATGATCATACTCCAAAAACTGATGGCGACCAATCCACGTACTTTGAAATTACTATGAAACAAGATGAAAGTGGGCCCTAACAAACCACAAAAAATATGATAATTGAAGGTGGCGGAGAGAGAAGGCAAAAAGCTCGAAAAGATTTTAGCTCTCTTTTTGAGCGTATAGACATTCATCGATATCATCAGGAGGATTCCGGCCCAGCCAAGATAGAGACTAATTTGCCGCCCCGGAAGTGGTGAAAGATTGAGTTGCGAGAGAAATTTAGAAGACCGCCAATGACTCTTGGCAAAACCCAAAATGCTCAATTGGGGACGAAAGTTAAGGGCAACGTACTCAAAAAGTACTATAAGACCTATGAACAGCCAAAGTTTCGTATAGTTTTTAAGTGTCATTATATGTTTTCACAATTTGCTTTCAACTTTCAGTTTCATAGTTCGTGATTTCGGTCAGTTGATAGGGATCAATTGAATCTTACTCATGAAGGCTTGGCGAGACCCTCGCCAAATTTCTTCTCAATCTGAATTCCGAGCCCCATTAAAAATTTATGTGGCATTTCAGCTCCGGCAAAGACAAACAAATACTGATTGGGAATCGTTTGCAGCTCTTCTTTTACTTTAATTACTAAACGCTTGGTATGAATCTCGGCTACCGACGATTGATACAAAATTTGTATTTGAGATTGCTTGGCCATATGCAGAATAATTCGTTTGTTTTCATCATTGCAACGATCAAAATCTTGACCACGAACTGAGAGGATGACTCGATTTTTCAATTTAGGATTAGCCAAATACTGGGCGCATTCGACGCCAGCATTTCCTCCGCCCACGACAAAAACATCTGAACTCTGATATTGTTCAGGGTCAATCAAGTTATAGGTGACTTTGGGTAAGTCTTCATTTGCAAGTCCCAGTCGTCTGGGGCTACCGCGAACCCCCATTGCAAGCATCACTTTTTGACTGGTAAAATCACCCTTATTAGTTTTAATTTTAAAGCCATCTTCAAATTTCTCTAAACCCAAAAAACTAGTCTTTTCGTTGATTTTGATTCCAGCTTTTTTACGCACTTCTTCCCAATAGCCCAGCAATTGCTCCTTACTCACCTTATTCTTTTCAAATTTCATCTCGCCGACAATTGGCAAAACCGCAGGCTGGGTCATGACAATTTTTTGTCTCGGAAAGTTATAGACCGTTCCACCAAAACTATTTTGCTCAATACAGAGATAATTTTTTTTGTTTGCCACGCAAACAAGAGCTGCTGCCAAACCGGCAGGGCCGGCGCCAACAATGATAACATCATATTGTAATTTCATATTTAGCTTAAGTTTTTGAATTGCATCCTGAGTTGCTAGAACTCCTTGCTTTACGGCATTTCGAATGAGACCCATACCGCCCAACTCGCCGGCAATATAAAGTCCTGGGACATTGGTTTCATAGTTTGAATTCAATCTTGGGATATCGAGTCCGCGCGTTTTTGTGCCAAAAACCAGTTTAATTGCGCTAAATGGACAGGCGCGCTCACACTCCCCATGGCCCACACATTTTGTCGGAGAAACTAAAACCGCTTTGTGATTGATCATGCTTAAGATATCGCCCTCAGGGCAAACTCGAGTGCAGGCCCCACACCCCGCGCATAGTGCAGGGTCTACTTCTGGATGCAAGGTAGTGGGCTCATTCGCCTGCTGAGCAATGGCCTTTTTAAGGGCTTTTTTGGCATAGGCTTCTTGTTCATGTTTTTCGTGAATGCGATACCAAATAAATAGCACAAAACTAATGACAATCGTGAACTCGATATGAGCGATCAAAAATTGCACGCTAGAGCTTAGAAACTTCATTCCCTTATTATGGTTTTTATTTAAAAAACTTCAAGTCTAGGCCCCTATCCAGCACCCTAATAGTTGGGCCTTGAGACATCAAGACCCATGTCCTTTCGTCGAATTGGCGTTGTGAAAATGTGAATTACAAAGTCAATTTATTTTGGAATTAAAAAACTAAAACTGGAGTGGCATTGACCGCAATTAATGACATTATTAAATGCATTATGAGGGGCCCCACTTGGGGCAGTATGGCAAGTGCCGCAAATAGTCGATGTTCCCTGATAAGTATTTCTTAAATGGCATGACGTGCAGTCCAGTGTTCGGTGAGCACCAGTTAGTGGAAATCGACTGAGAGAATGTCTGAATGCCGGATTCTCCCAAAACTGCTGGGTATGGCAATCTTTGCAATTGGGTAAAGATCCGTTGTGAATATCATCTTTTTGATGGCAAACGAAGCAGTCCTGACTTAGTCCCGCGAGTCTTCGATTGCTAATATGACATTCGTTGCATGACAGATTAAAATGCACGCCGGTGAGGGTAAAATTTTTGTGAAAGTTTTTGGTAATCTTCCAGCCCCTGGCACTATGACACTCTTCACATTTGTTGCCGAAACTTCCTTTGTGGGGATCTTTATGACAGGTTGAACACTCAGATTGAATAGGCTTGTACTTGATCAACTTGAATTCTTTACCGGCAAACTGAACATATTCGCCTCTTTGGGCCTTGTGGCATTCAGAACATTCAAGGGCTTGATGTTTAGCTTCAACTTTGAATTGGCTCTGTTTATTATGATCAAAAAGAGTCGGCTTCCATTTTTCAGTAACGTGACACCTCGAACAATCATTGCCCAATTGGCCCTTATGAAAGTCTGCGTGACATGAGTTACAATCCGAATTCTTAAATTTATATTGAACAACCTGATAGATCTTTTTTGCGAACTCAAACTTTTGTCCTTGAACTTCTTTATGACAGGCTTCGCACTTAGCTCGGATATGCGCCCCAGTAAGCGCAAATTGACTCTGTTTACTGTGGTCAAAGTTGGGCTTTTTCCAGCCATCGTCATTATGGCATTTTGCACAATCAAAACCGAGCTGACCGCGGTGAAAATCATTATGACAAGTCGAGCAGGATTTGGTATCCAGCTCGGCAAATAAAAACTTTCCTTTTGGATGCGCAGCTTTGTCAGAATACATTTGATTTGTCGGCGTATGGCATTCACTACATTTCAAATTAAGATGTCGTCCCTTGAGCTGAAAGCGAGTTTGTTTGTGATCGAAGCTACTGACATCAGCAAAACTTTTTGTGTCATGGCATTCAACGCAAGTCTTTGCGGCAAGCTTTGGGCTAAATTGTTTTTCGTGAGGTGTCTTGTGGCAGTCCGCACAAAACTTCGCTTCAAAATGTTGAAATTTATAAATTTGTTTTTTGTTAACGACGTGACATTCTTTGCAGGCCAGACTCACGTGTTTGCCAGTCAGAGTAAATCGAGTTTTAGCATGATCAAAGCGTTTACCATCTTTCTTAAAAACCGTCCAGCCGTCAGTTAAATGGCACTCTGTACAACGTTTCTTTAGTAACTCTTTCGTGAATGACTTTAAATGCGGACTAGCATGACAGTTTTCACAAGTTTTTTCATTGAGTTTCTCCCAATGATAAACAGGAGTTCTCGGTGAAACTCTTGATTTTGGATTTTGTTTCACCATATGGCAATCTTTGCAATTGAGTTCGATATGCTTTCCATCAATTGGATATCGAGTGGACTGGTCATGATTGAAGTTGTGGATTTTCTTCCAGCCACTTTCGACGTGACAGCTCAAACATTGACTGAACTTTGCAAATTGTTTAGAAGTTTTTTGTCCGAAGAAATGATAATCCTTATGACAACTTAGGCAATTGGATCTAAGTCCCGTAAAGTTGAAATTTTTGAGTCCAGAGAGCAGCACCTTTGGGTTTTGTCTATGGCACTGCTCACACTTAAGTTCGGCGTGTTTAGCTTTAAGCGGATATTTGGTTACACTATGGTCAAAGTTAGGTAGCCTCCAGTTGCTTTGGTCATGGCAGGTATTACATTTGCCGCCCGAAAAATATGGGCTCAATCTATTTTTATGAAAATCGGCATGGCAGGCTTGGCACTGAGCCTTTGCTATTGGCCATTTGTATTGTGAGATACTTTTCTTTTTGCTGGGCCCGTGACACTCGGCACACTTCATTTCGGCATGTTTGCCTTCGAGTTTGTATTTGGCGTCTCTTTCGTGACTGAATTTGAGTTCTTGCTTCCAGGCTTTCAAACTGTGGCAAATATAACAATCTTTTTTCGCAAACTCAGCTTTGAAGGCATGAATATCGTCTTTTTTGTGGCAACTGATGCAATTTGATTTGGCTCCAATATATGAAAGTTCATGCGTCCGAACTGATTTTTTAACGCGCTTTTCTTTATGGCATTTAGCACAGTCTAGTTCAGCGTGCTTACCTTCAAGTTTATAGCCAGTTAGGTTGTGATCAAATTTCTTAGTATCAAATTTGGTTGAATCGAAGTCACGGCCCTTGTGATCCGAGTGACATTCGATGCAGCCTTGCTTTTGCATTCCGTGAAATCCGCTTTTAGCGGTTATTTGAATCTCAATTGGCTTGTGACAAGTCAGACATCTCTCTACAGAGATTCCTTTGCCAGCATCATGGCACTTCAAACAATCACTACCCTCTAAATTTTTATGACCACTGATTAGTGGTCCGGGCGCCAGGAGGCGATTGAGAATTCCTTCGTCTTCTTTTTCTTCAGAGCTAGCCATAGTTGAGACGCCAAGAGAACAAAGTACTATGAGATGAAAAAGATATTTCATTGGCGTCCTCTCGGCGGAGCGCCATCACGAATAGGTGCCAGGCTCGAGCTGCCGAAGCGATAGGTTAGTTTGAAAAAAGCAGCCATAATTTTCACCCGTTCATCGATGACACTCTGAGCACCGAGAATTGCAAAGAAGTCATTGCGAAAAGCTCGCATAATATTTAAATCTGTAGTGATCGGATGATAAGTACCGTCATTGAAAGCTGAAGTTCTGAACTCTTCATCTACACTAAACTCCCATTTGCGAGAAAAATACGCTGCGCCGAACTTAAGAAATCGATCTTGGCTTTGAAAGTCGTTGGCGTAGCCTATCTGCAAACTAGTATCCCACTTGCGTCCTCCGAAATTGCTATAATCTGTGGCCAAAACAATATCAGTTCGATTTAAACCGTCGATTAGTCGTTGACCAGAAATGTACCTCAGTTCACTCCAAAAATGATCGCTAAAAGAATACTTCAAGTATTCACTTTCTTCGTGATAAGGTGAGGAGGGTAGCAAAGAGCGTACTCCTTGAAGGCGAGTGTATCCGATTACATCTACTGAAATTAAACTCGTGCTCATGGACCATTTTTCAGTCAGAGCTTGTTGCCATTGAAAAGTGCCATTTTGCAGGTAGGTACTCGGTACAAAATCGAGATAGGTGAGAAATAAAACACGACTCCGCATATTCCACTGATAGGTTAGATTCTCAAACCAATAGTTCCGGTCGAGATCACTGCCCACACGTTCAATTACAATTGCATTTGAAAAATAAAATGATCTGCCAAAGGTTTCAAAACTCGGCTGATAAGCCAAATATCCGCCGTAGAGACTCGCATTAGAGTTAAAAATATAGTACCTTTGTCCTGGTACGCGAGGATTGAATCCACCAAACAAGCCGGTCTTAAGTGAACGAGAAAGCATTGAGCCGATCTCGGCGCCGTCAACGACAGAGCTGGCTTCGTTTACCGAAAAGCGTCCCAATTTGGCAAATAGTTTACCGAAAGGGAGCAGCGCAGAAATTTGCCGCACCTGAAAGTTGTTTGCCGGAGTTAGTTTCAAATTTTCTTTGTCAACATTGCCGAAAAAATCATTTTTGTCGCGCAGATCAGTGACGATTTCACTTCCGATTTTCTTCCAGTCATTAATCCGCAGATAGATTCTAGTAGATAAGGTTTCAACGTCATTGCGGCCGGCCAATCCTATCGGTAAATTTATTTGCTCTGTGGCGACAAAGCCGCCAATTGTAAAGCGCCCGTTCACTTCAGTTGCCAAAGCAGCCTCAATTGAAATTAGAGTCGCAATAACAAAGTAAAATGAACGGCAATTAGAAAATGTTAAAATGGCGCGAGATAATAAGCGTCCAACAGAATTAAAAATCATTAATATCTTTTTCGGCAAGCGTCTCTTCATTGAAATTTGCAGCCCCGCTTCTGTTCAAGCCTGATGCGTCTTGCTCTACTAAATAGCCCATAGAAATATTGGACCTACCAGGGCCCTAGCTTTAAAGCTATCTTTTAGGTATTAATTCATTAAATTATGGATGAAGATAGATCGATCGTGCAAACCATTTTTTAGTATCGAGGAAACTTGTGGCGTTATTCTTCGCATTTATGACAAAGTTAAAAGCCAATAAAATATTCAAATTCATTTCATCAATTAAACTGGCTGTGCCACTGATGCTAACCGTAGGTTTTACCGTTGCCTACGGCACCATTGTTGAGAGCCGGTATAATGCTGAAATGGCAAAAATGATGGTGTATCAGGCATGGTGGTTTCAAATTCTGCTGGGGTTACTTTGGATCAATATTTTTACCTCTACTCTTTCGCGTATTCCTTATAAGATTCATCATTTGGGTTTTGTGATTACTCACCTAGGGCTGCTCACTTTGTTAGTGGGCTCATTGGTGACGGCCGAATACGGCATTGATGGTCAATTGAGAGTTGTTGAAAACAGCACCAATGATACAATTATTCTGCCTGATTTGGTTTTAGAATTGGCATCAGCCGAAAGTCAGCAAGTTGAAAGTTACAGTTTTACAAAGCAAGCACACGAGATCACCGGTCGAGACCTTAATTTTTTAAACAATAAAATTGCCGATCGATTGGTCGTATTAAAGTACGCGCCCTTTGTGAGCATTGAAACCGCATTTCGCGCCCAAACTGAGGGCGATCACGGCGCAGGCCTCGGCTTCATTCTCAAGAGCCAGTTTTTCAATCAAAGTGAGTGGTTGCATAGCAAAGAAAAGCCAGACATGCAACTCGGCCCAGCTCATTTGAGAATTTTACAACACGAACATTTCAAAAATGAGTCTAATCTCAAGACGATTACTAAAAAGTCGCGGGCTCAAGAGGTAGCGCCTCCGCAAAAGAGTTCGGCCCCTAGGGAACTTCAAATTGAAGTGCGAAAAAAGGCAGACAATAAAGTTCTCGCACGACTTTCGGTTGCTAAATTAAGAAAATCACCAGCTAAGATTGGCAATTATAAAATTTCATTTAAGAAACAATATGAGCAAGCCATGGTCAGCCAGGGTGGCGTGAGCGAAGGCGGCGCAGCAGGTAAGAATCCGGCTATCGAAATTGAAATCGAAGAAGCTAGTCAAAAACTACGTGAAGTACTGTATGCAAAGTTCCCCAACTTTTCTCTTCATACTGATGGCGTTTTTGGAATGGTTTTTACCTTTTCAGACCCAAATATGCCGACCGAAAATCTTTCTCAAAATTCAGCTAGTCCGCATGGCGGTGATGCAAACGCCGGAGGCAGCAGCGCAGGCTCTTCAGATACCAACGAATCAAGTCCTTCTGGTACTCGTGGAATGGGCAACGAAATTGAGTTTCACGTATACAAAGATCAACCTGAAAAGCTGCGTATAGCTTTATTTAAAGAGGGCAAGGAGTTGCTTTCTCAATGGGCCGAATCGGGCAATGTCATCCAGACGCCATGGATGGGGATCACCATTACAATTGGCAGTTTACAAATGAATAGTGCAAATGAAACGATTGTGACTTCTATTGAACATCCTTTGCGAACCAACATCCCGCCATCCGCATTGCAGGTGAAAATTCCTGGTACATTAGAATCCCAGGCTTTTTGGTTGGTCGAGGGTGAGGCGAAGCGCTTTAGTCGCGGCGGTCGAGAGTTTGAGGCCTATTTTGGCAGAAAAACGCTAAGGTTACCCTTTAGCATTCAGTTAGAAAAATTTTATAAAAAAGATTATCCAGGCACACAGACGCCAATCTCCTATGAGAGCGACGTGCATGTGGATAAATTGCCTGGTAAAATTAAAATTGCTATGAACGAGCCGCTTCAGCATGCCGGCTATGTCTTGTATCAAGCAAGCTATGAGCTAAATCTTGGGCAGCCACCGGCTTCGATTTTTTCAGTCAATCAAGATCCTGGTCGTAGTATAAAATATGCTGGTAGCCTTATTTTAGTTCTAGGAATTATCATTTTCACGGTCATGCGTAGCTCTAAGTACAAACAATGGAGAAAAATCAAGTGAAAGACTTATTGTTAATATCGGCTTTCAGCCTTTCAACTCTTTGCAGTCTGCCAGCATGGACTCAAGCTCAAGCCGTAAACCCGCACGGGACATCTCAGCCGCCAGCAGTTACCCAATTCGAGGACGGCAAACTTCCGCCGCCTTCGGCCACGGCACCTCAAGCAACAGCATCTCAGGCTGTACAAATTTCTGGGGCAGAGGCGGAGAGGGCATTCACCGTTTTTGCATCTAGAATTGACTCGAAGACCGTTGAGACCTTGCCAGTTCAAAATAACGGAAGAGTAAAGCCACTCGACAGTCTGGTTCGTGAGAGTAATCTTTATATACTTGGCAGTCGCAGTAAATGGGGGCTCGATCCGGTACAATTTTATCTTGGCCTAATTGTTTTTGAATTCAATTCGTCGCTAGAAATCATCGAAATTCGCGATGCTGACTTGAGAGAAAAACTAGGCTTTAAAAGGGACCATCGATTCTATTCTGTGGCCGACATTGACAAGCTAGGTCTCGACGAACGAGTTCGCCCACTGCTTGAGAAAGAACAAGCCAATAAGCGTTCATTGGAACCATCTGAAAAGGCCATGCTCGAGCTTGCAAACCAACATAATCTTGCACGTGGAATGATTGGTGGTGGACATTTTTTAGCGAGTCTTGATTTCTCCGGAATCAATAATGAGCCAGCTGTTGGCGTCGTAGATAGCGAAATCATTAAGCTGGCAAAGCAATATTTGACAGCACTCGCACAAGGTCAAGCCAGTGCTGAGTATGCCAAGGATCTACTCGCAAAAACCAAGGCGCAAAAAACACCCGAGCTTTTTACTCACTATATGCAAAGCTTGGATCTCGAAGTAGCTCATAACCATTTTCATATATTTTTGTGGGCCGCATTCTTGTATTTTTTATGTGGGGTTTGTTTTTTGACTAAACCTATTCGCGACCGATTGCCAATTTCCTTGGCTTGGGGATTGTATGCATTGCCGCTACTTTTTCACATCGCAGGTTTTGCTACCAGAGTCTATATCACGGGTTTTGCGCCGGTTACCAATATGTACGGTACGATGCTTTGGGTTGCACTTGGTGTAGCGCTTTTTAGTTCTATACTTTTAGCTTTGTACAAAAATTTCGTTTTAGTGGGATTTCTACTATTTGGAAGTGCACTGGTCTTAATTTTAACTGAGGGCTTTCCCTTGGTTTTGAGTCCTGATATGGATCCAATTGTTGCCGTTTTGCGAAGTAATTATTGGCTAACAATTCACGTTCTAACCATTACAATTTCTTATGCGGCATTTACTATTTGCATGTTAATCGGCAATCTTGCCTTGGTGCGCACCATTTTTGGAAAGGCTACTCCAGAGTTTTTAAAGACTTCTGCTCACGCAGCTTACCGCATGACTCAATTAGGAGTATTGCTGCTTACTGCAGGCATTATCCTTGGGGGTATTTGGGCGGATTATTCTTGGGGAAGATTTTGGGGATGGGATCCAAAAGAAACTTGGGCGTTAATAGCTGATGTAGGCTTCATTGCAATTTTACACGCTCGTTTTGCTGGCTGGTTAGATGCATTCGGATGTTTGGCGGCTTCAACTGTAGCCTACCTCTTAGTGATTATGGCTTGGTACGGAGTTAATTTCGTCTTGGCTGCCGGTCTTCATTCTTACGGTTTTTCAAGCGGCGGAACAGCCGTCGTCGTCGGATTTATTAGTCTTCAATTGATTGTGCTAGCCGTCGCGCTGGTGAAGAAAAAGCTACCTGCTTCATTTTGATGTAGCGCTGCTTCAGCAAAATGAAGCAGGTTACTAGAAAAACAGAGTCAGCCCCAATGAAAGGTCTTTCAATAAGTAGTAGTTGTAAAATGCGCCGACGACGAGATGTTTAGTGGCTACGACTTGCACCGATCCAAACACATCATTCTTTACACTTTTTGTCTCTAAAAGTTGCGTATCGGGATTATAATAGGGTCGCGCAGAATCTTCACGACGTGTAGCAAGTGTATAAATTCCACGTTTATAAAACAAGGTTGCTGTTGTGACCGACACAAGGGCTGGATAGGAGTTAGAAAAACCGCTTATCGAAGTGCCGCTGAGTTGTAAATCGTTAAAGGTTAAATTGAGAACTGAATAATCCAGAGAAAGGCTACCCAGCGATAGTCCCAGAGAATAGGTTTGCACTTTATATAGATCTTTCTCTTTTGCTCCGGTCACATACTGACCTAAATCAATATCGCTCTCGTCTTTATAGATCGCAAAGCTGAAGCTCAGGGGACCCATTAATCCGCTGACTCCACCGCCGGGATTAACTGATTGGCTAATTGAATTGTATATTCCCATAACACCCAAATTGAGCGCAAAATGACTGAGCCCACTTTGCTCATTGTTATAAACATTGAAGGCCGTTGCTAAAGTGTATTTTTGAGAAGGGTATTTGGTTTGACTGGTTTTTCGCAGAAAATAGTCAGTATAAGACTCAAAAGCAGGGGCTCCAAAAAAGGTCTCATCGCTATTTGACGGAGAAATTGCTGCGCCCACTCTTCCGGTGCCTGTGACCAAGGCGAAGTCGGTGCCTTTGAAAATGATGAATTCCAGTCCCAGGCCACGGCTTGTCGGCACCGTCGACGGATTGAAATTAATTTTACTACTCGAAGTTGGATGGCTATTACTAGAACTTGAATGATGGTGATCGTTCGCACAAAACTGCTGATCCGGATTACACAATTCGGCCTGGGCTATGTTGCTAAGGAAAGTCAAAATAAATACCAAATTCACTTTGCCAATGTAATACATCGAAATGTCTTTCAATTTTATTAGGACTCGCGCTCGATTTTTAATCTTAAGCGCGAGTCCATAAGTCTAACTGAGGATTATTTGTTGATGAAGCGCTGCTTCAGCAAAAAGAAGCAGGTACCGCTACTTCGAAGCGGCCATCATCAAGTCAGCAATTTGCCGAGAGAACTTGGCCGGATCTGCCAAATGAGAGCCCTCAGTTAATAGTGCCTGGCCAAATAGAATTTCTGCCCATTTTCCCTGATCCTCAAAAGACAAATTGAGCATACGCTCAAAGAGGGGGTGCTGTGGATTGATCTCTAAAATACGTTTGCTCATGCCCTGAGCCATGTCGCCGCCTACTTGCGAAAGAATCTTCTGCATATGTGCAGACAAATCTTGTTGGCCACTGACAAGGCAAACCGGAGTTTCAGTCAAACGTTCAGAGATAACTATATCTTTTACTTCTTGCTTGAGGTGTTTTTTGAGGTTTTCGATGAGCGGTTTGAATCTTTCTTCAGCCAGCTTTCTGTCTTCGTCTTTTTTCAGCTTTTCATCAGGAGAATCAAGTTCGAGTCCCGTCTTTGTAATAGACTGCAAGCTATTGCCTTTATACTCACGAAGACTTTCGGTGACCCATTCATCAACTGGGTCAACCAAGAGAAGGACTTCATAGTTTTTCTCTTTCAGCTTTTCTAAATAAGGACTATTGGTAATTTGCGAGAGACTTTCGCCGGTCATGAAAAAGATATTTTTTTGCGTTTCTTTCATCCGGCCGACGTAATCCTCTAGCGTCGTCATTTTATCAGAAGCCGTTGTATGAAACAGGAGTAGATCCTGGATCTTGTCCTTATTGCCCGAGTCATTTGGGATGCCCTCTTTAAGAGTTGCGCCAAATTCAGTCCAAAAATTTTCATAAATCGAACGATCTTTTACTAAAACATCTTTCAACATAGCTAAAACTTTATTCGTCACATTTTTTCGAATTTGAGTCACTTGTCGGTCGTGTTGTAAGAGCTCGCGCGAAACATTTAGCGAAAGATCTGAACTATCAACCATACCCTTTACAAAACGTAAATAACTTGGCAGCAGGTCTTTACAATCGGCCATAATGAAAACACGTTTGACATAAAGGCTTAATCCGTAGTCTCCCTCTTTGGTGTTGTAGTTCCATGGTTTTTTGCTTGGCAAATAAAGTAGGGCATTGAATTCAAGTGTACCTTCGGCTTTGTAATGTGCGTGCTTGATCGGATCATTCCAATCATGCGTGAGATGTTTATAAAATTCTTTGTATTCCTCCTCGCTGATTTCTGAACTTGATTTGAGCCAAAGTGCCTTTTGACTGTTTAGTGTTTCGTCCTCAGATTTTGCCACTTCAGGAGTTTCAACGGCGGCTGATTTGTCAGCTGAATTGTCTGCTGAATTGTCAGTCGATTTATCTGCTGATTTTTCAGCAGCCTCTGTCTTCTCATCCTCTTGATTAAGAGTACGCTTCATAACAATTGGATAAGCAATGAAGTCGGAGTATTTTTTGACTAAAGATTTTAGCACATGCTCATCTGTGAAGTCTTGAACTTCTTCTTCTGCAGCGAAGCTTTTCAAATGTAGGGTAATGGTAGTTCCGGTGCCATTTGGTCTTGGTACTTCGTCGATGCTATAGGTGCCGTCGCCACTCGACTCCCAAACCACACCCATATTTGAGCCGGCTTTTTGCGTATGAAGAGTGACTTTGTCGGCTACCATAAATGAAGAATAAAAGCCGACGCCAAATTGCCCGATAAGGTCCGGTCGCTTTTTAATTTCTTCATTTAACTGCGTGAATTTTTTGGTGCCTGATCTGGCAATTGTGCCTATATAATCAATGACCTCATCTTTGCTCATGCCGATACCAGAATCAGTTATTTTCAAAGTCTTGGCGTTTGCATCGGCCACAAGGCGTATTTGATATAAATGGTCATCACTGACTAAGTCTGTTTTGGTAAGCGCTTCAAATTTGAGCTTATCAATTGCGTCTGATGAATTAGAAATGAGTTCTCTTAAAAAGATATCTTTATGAGAATAGAGTGAATGAATCATCAAATCTAAAAGTTGTTTGATCTCGGCATTAAAGCTTTGGGTTTGTTTCGCCATATTTATTTATCTCCTGGATAAGAGAAATATGCGCACACCTTGGCCTTTGGCAAGGCACTTTTTTTAGATAAGCTCAATCACGGCTAATTTGTTGGGTTAGGGCTATAGAATTGTTGCTGAATAGCAATTGCTGACTAAGCAAAACTACGATATAGGTCTGCGATTACAAACGGGTCGGCCAACAGGTTTGGTCCATCTCCCCCTATAGAGCCCGGGCTGCCAACGGCAGAGAGGCGGTTGAGAAGGCCCAGAAAGACCATTATAATGTTTTGCTCATGGATATTCAGATGCCCGTCATGGATGGCTACGAGGCTGCGGCAGCACTTAGGAGCGCAGGTTATCAAGGCAAAATAATCGCACTGACCGCACACGCCATGATTGACGAAAAACAGAAATGCATGCAACGCGGGTTCAGTGAACAGGATAATAACCACTCAAAGGCTTTTACTAAATGTCAGATTATTCTAAAGATCAAGCGCCCCTTCAGTTTGCACTTTTTCTAGATCAATTCTTTCCAAATTTGCTTTTTCCCAGGTCTTCAATTCATTGATTAGTTGGATATCCTGTCCGCCTGTTGCAGAAAGTACCTCCTTTGCCTGCTGAATTTGCTTTGGATTTTCGCCATAAACGGACAAGAGAATTCCGCCAGACTGTAAATATTGGCCGTACCTCTTTGCTGCGGGATCTGGAGTTCCGATTCCAACTAAAGTCCCGCCTGCAGCACCAAGCAATCCGCCAAATAAAATGTCCACAAGCATCATTATCAATCGGCTGCCAAAAAGTTCACCATTGGCGATCGCGAAAAAGACACTACCTAAGACGGTGCCCACAATAGCCCCAATCACTGCGCCATTCTTGAACTGGTATTTTAGAACTTGAGAAAAGTCTTTAGATCCGCCGCACTTAGATTGAAACGTCGTGATAGTAGACTTATTAAACCCCAATTCAATGAGAGAGTGTACTGCAACTTTAATTTCTGCTCGATCCCGATAAATGGCAAAGGTAGCGTCTTTAGAATTCATAAAATCCTCTCAGCCTACTTTTTAAATTCAGCGGCGACTTATGAAAAGTTAAATAATTGCTCTGCAGCTTTACGCTGGTGGCGGTATCCATCGGTTTCATATGCAATATTGGACCCATCGTAGATTTTTACAAAATGGGGCCCACCCCACTCCACAAAATTGAAATGAATGCGATCGCTATTTCTCATTCAAAAGACCTAGCTGAAATGTGCAAGTTATTTGTCGTCGAATAGTTTGCCAACGACAGCCTTTGTTTTGCCAATGGCTTGATTCGCATTGCCTTTCATTCTTTCTTTGCCTCTTTCATATCGAGCGCTCTTCTAGGCCAACGAGGATAGATATCATGTGGCACAGATGGCGCAATTCATTGAGGTGCGACGCTCACAAGGTCTTGTAGTGTAAACACACATTATCGGTTTTTGAAAAGATTTCTAAGTTGACGATTTTTTGTTAAAATTCAAATTTATAAAATTCAGTAGATTATTTTTTA
>JAYVXS010000065.1:0-7314 GCA_043784965.1 Bdellovibrionales bacterium | reverse complement strand
CGCGCAGGCAATACCGCTTTCTGTGCGTTGATCCTCTTTAACTCGTCTCGTAATTCTTGGTGCTCGTCCTGGACTTTGATCTGTTTCTTGGACACCGTAACTCTCCTTTGGTCGAGAGTCCGATTCAACTCGTCAAATCTATTTTAGACGCTTTCCAAGTGCCGCCTTTTATCAACCAGTACAGCTATTACATCTAGTTATTGATGAACACAACTGCGTTCGTTCTTTTTAGAAGCGACCGCGAAATCGGCCACTCAAAACAATCATACCAGATTGGTTTCAAAAATAAAGCACGTTTAAGCTACTACCCCGACAACACTCATCGTCAATATTATAGCAGACACGAAACAATCAGCTCGCTCTTTGAAATCACAGTTTGATCGTTGATTAGTTTGATCAACTTTTTGGTTATCGGTGGTTCTCCCTCACCTCCGTCTCAAAATGAGAAATCGCGATTGTGATATAAGGTGGATAAGGACTCGATCTCTCGCAACCTTATATATGTATCAGCGATCTCCAAATTGCGATTACAGAAGTGGGATTCTGATTCCGCAAAAATTTCTAATAGAAACAAATACTTACACCCATTCATCATGATGGTCGTCATAGGAGACGTTTATGAAAAAAACGAGAAGGCTAAACCAAGTCAGTGCGGTATCTACGATGACCATGCTTCTTCGCCACGACAAGACTGAATCCGAAGAGATTTTTACCGTCGAATTTCTATTGTACCTTAAGCGTATTGGTTATTCTGGGGTAATTCATTGTCGGTGTTTTTTAGTGAACCAATTTGGTCAGGTAAAAAGACCCGATTTTTATCTTCCCCGTTACGGCCTTGCTATTGAAATTGACGGTCTCACTCGTGATTCATGGGAGCGGCGTCAAAACGACATTTCCCGACGCGACAGATTCTACGAAAATCTTGGCACACAGCCCCTTCTTGTTTTGAACTCGAACTGGGCTGTTAGCGGATTTAAAATGGACAGATTCAAAAAGGAATTCAGTGAACTCCTGTTCAAAAATCGAATTACGCCGAAACAAAGAATTCTCATCAACAAAAGGCTGAGTGAAGGGCGCAAAGCTCTCGAAGTGAGTCGTCCTGAAATTTTTAATTCACACGGTGGACTCGCATCTCAATTTTCTTCTGAGTTGGCTGGCGCTGGATTTAAGGAGTTTCATCATTTTGGCGGAACTCGCTTCGTACTTCGAGAAAAATATGAAACCAAGGCCATACAAATGGCTAGGGCAATGTCTGATAAATTTAAATCACTATTGAAAACTTACTTTGGCAAAATCACGTCTACCCAAGAAGAAGAGGCCACTGCATTTGCTACTCATCTTATCAGGCAAAGCCTGGACCGTGATGGCCGACTTGACCAAATCGAAATATTCGCTGAAAAGCATGGTCTCGATTTTCCAAAGCTGGCGGATGCTGTCGCCAAACTCCACGCGCTTTATTAAGCCGCGAGATCGAGTCCCAAAAACCCCAGAGACGGTTTTGACACCGCAAAACTATGGATAGGTCTCGGACATGAATGAAGGCGTCCTGACCGAGTTTAAAGTGTACCAATTTGATCCACATCTCTTTGGCCAAGTTCCCGCTTGCTCATGCCGTGAAGTTCGATTTATTTTTTGATGTCTTTCTTAGTGAGGCGTCGATGTCCCTCAAAGACAGTTAAAATTTCGATAGATCTTGGTTTGACTCGGTAAACAAGACGGTAGTTTTCGATCAAAAGTTCCCGAATATTTTCTTGATTAAATTCAGGCACGATCCGACCGCGCTGTGGAAGGGTGACGAGATTCTCGCCCGACGAGTAAAGTTCGCGGATCCAAGTTTCTGCGCGCAAGAATGAATCAAGCGAAATAAATTCTTTGATGGCGAGCAAATCTCGAATCGAATTTTCAGTCCATAAGACTTTTAATTCCGCAGCCATTTTACTTTTTTAAACCAAGACGAGATTTAGCCTGCGCCGATGTTAAAGTTTTTCCGTGATCGGCGTCTTGAAGGCCGCGATTAACGGAAGCCACGAATCGGGCCGTCTCCTGTTCTTGAATTCGGTCAAATTCTGCGGGGGATAACAGAACGCCAGCGGGCTTACCATTTTGGGTAATAAGAAGCGGCTGAGACGATGTTCCGATTCGCTCTAACAATGTGGCAGCTTGGCTTTTAAATTCGGCTAGGGTCACAACATCTTGGGATACTTTCAAGGCTTTCATAAGACCTCCTAAGAGTCTATTATACATCTTTTTAAGATGTTTTAAAAGACCTAATTTGGATGCTGATCGACTGCTTTGTGCCTTTCAAGGTCCTTAGCTTATGTGTACTTGTTCTGACGCGGAAAAGCAGGGTTCTGCTGATTTCGTGATCTTTTACTTGGCATTACGCAATGAAGCAGGATCTTGGCAAATCCTTGGTTCTGCCTGCTATACAATGTATATAAGTATCACTATGCCTAGAAAACTAGATTTAAAAATTCCTCTGAGTCAGAGAACTCGGAACGCGAAGCGATTGTTGGCTTTACGAAAGTCAATGAACTTGTCGCAAAGTGATTTGGCTAAATATTTCGGCGTCACAACTGGCGCTGTCATGCTTTGGGAAAAAGGAGATCGTGAGTTGCTTGGCCCAGCTTTAAAGCTTTTGGAACTTTTTGAAAAGATGGCTCGCGGCGATAAAATTGAATTTAGCATCGAGGCTGAAAAGTGAAACTTCTATTTACCTTTGTCGCATTTTCTTTTTTATTTGATTGTGTGAATGCGCAGGGAAGTTTGTCTGAAATCGAAAGCTTCGATTTAAAAAAAGCTATTTCATTTGCGATCGACAACTCTCCAGCTTTTGATTCACTTAAGAGGCAGCTCAACATTTCGCAGCTCGATGAAAAATCCGCAGAAGCTAGGTTGCTTCCAAGCCTCGATTTGACGGCAACACACGGAATATTGGATTCATCTCCGAGAGCGACCGTAAGTCCTTGGGATAGTGAATTCAATTTAGGATTAACCGAGTCGCTCTACGATAATGGCGTAACCCGAACGAATAGTCGGATTGCGACTTTAAGCAGAAAACAGGCCGAGCTTAATTTTGAAGATCAAAAAAATAAAATCAGCCTTGATATAGCTTCACAGTTTTTGCTTTACTCGCTGAATGTTAAGTTGGTGGAAATTCAAGAGAAGCAATTCAAGCTCGTCAGCAAGCAATATGACACGATTTCTAAAGACTATTATCAAGGCATAAAAACTAAAAAAGATTTTCTTAGGTTCAAGACGCAGGTCAGCCGTGGTGAAATTGATTTGGTTACCGCGAAAAGCACTGTTGAAAAATCAAAGCAAGAACTGCAAAGGCTAATCGGTATAGGGATTAAGTCAAATTCGCAAATTGAGTTCGTTCCAATCTCACTTGACCTTGTAAAAAATGAAGTTCCTGAGTCATCTTTAAATATTGAAAATCATCTTCAGTATCGCGCGGCACAAGTTCAAAAAGAAGCAAACCAACTGAGTGCGGATATTATCGGAAGAAAGAATCTGCCCGAGTGGTTTTTAACCACGGGCGTAAATTACACAAGCTCCAATTATATCGGAACGGGCCAGTCTTTTTCCGATAATGCGCGCACGGGATGGAATGCCCTCTTGACCGTTAAGTATAATTTCTTTGACTGGGGAATACGATCTCGTGACAAGGAAGTTGCCTTGCAGAAAAGTATTATTCAGAGCAACGATTTAGACTCGAATCTGCTCCTTCTTAAATCTTCACTCAATCAGCTTAAAATAAATGTGAGGCAGATCCAAAAAAACTTTGGATTGGCGAAAGAGCTGCTGGCCCTTGAAAAAAATAATATTGATTTTATCGAACGCGAATACCGAAATGGCAAAGTCCAATATTTAGATTTGATTACGGGCTTGAATAACCTCTCAGACGCGGAAATTAAATTCTATTCTGCAGTGTCTGACTTGCAGACCACCCGACACACTTTGCTCTATCACCAAGGAAAACTTTATGAAGAACTTCTTAAATAAAAAGATTATTTTCGGTGCGCTTGTAGCAATCGTGGTCGGCTGCTTTTTCTTTTTTCGCTCGGGCGGTTCAACAGGTAAAGGTAAGGACGGCATTGGAATTGTCATTAGACAGGACATCATGCAGAGGGTAACTATCGCGGGAACAGTTACACCTTTAAAAAAGACGATTATCACCGCTCCTTACAACGGGTATGTAAAAAAACTTTTTGTCAAAGTGGGCGATAAAGTTAAGCAGGGTGATCCCATCGTCAGCGTTGTTCAGTCGTTACAAGCAGGAGATAATTCATTTCCCTTAAGGTCACCCCTTACGGGAACGGTCGTTCAGATCGAAAAATCCGAGGGTGAATTCGTCAAGGAGGGCGACCCCAAAGAGTTTATTCTCAGAATCGACGACGCTAGTAAGCTCTATGTTGTGGCGAATGCTCCAGAAATCGACAGAGTAAAGGTTAAAGCGGGGCAAGACGCTGTCATCAAAGCTTCTGCTATATTGAGTCGGAAGTATAAGGGAGTGATTCGAGAGTTGTCTCTCGCGGCCCGAGAAAAAGACCAGTGGAGCAGATCTCAAGTTGTCGAGTTTCCGATCAGAATCGAAATCATGGATGGCGACGATACAATTAAATCGGGCATGTCCGTTGTCATTGATGTCATCACTTCAAAAAAAGAAAATGTACTTACGCTTCGGCATGAATTCATCCGACGAGACAATGAAAAATATTTTGTAGTCTTGAATTCTGGAAAGCGCAAAGACATTCAAGTTGGAATTCAAAATGAAGAGGGTTTTGAAATCGTCTCTGGTCTTGAAGAGGGTGAAAAAATCAAACAAATTGATTTTTCAGATTTGAATTCGGTGGAATAAATTTGATGAACGCAATCGAAGTCGAACACCTTTACTATTCTTATTCCAATGATGGGTCGGCAACACCCATTTTAAAAGATTTATGCATGACGATAAAGAGTGGCGAACTGGTCGCCATTCAAGGCCCGTCGGGTTCTGGAAAATCAACCTTGCTTTATCTCTTGGGATTACTATCGGCTCCTACTCAGGGCATAGTCAAAATCCAAGGTAAAGATATTTCTGATTTGAATGAAGATGAACTTGCGCATAGCAGGAATAAAAATATTGGCTTTATCTTTCAGCAGTTTCATTTGTTGCCAAAGACAAGTGTGATCGAAAATATCCTTCTGCCGACCCAATACTCGTCCGACAAATCATCTAAAGAAAAATATCTGTCTAAAGCTAAAGGGTATGCGGAGCTTGTGGGTCTGGGTGATCGGCTTCACCATCACCCCAATCAATTGTCGGGAGGACAGCAGCAGCGGGTAGCAATTTGTCGCGCCCTGATGAGCGATCCAGAAATCATTTTAGCAGATGAGCCTACTGGGAATTTAGATTCGACATCTGCGGAACAAATTCTTGAGTTATTGAGAAATCTCAATCGTGATTTTAAAAAGACGATCATTATAATTACGCATGATAACGATGTCGCTGAGAAATGCGACAGAATTATACGAATAAAAGATGGAAGTATAGTCGATGGGGATGCCGTCGTTGCGATGAGTGGCTCTAAAGCAACATCAGCAAAAATAAAAAGGCAGGTCGTTGAGGGCTTTACCTTAAATGGAGTATTTGGTGCAGCAAAAGAAAGTTTTCCATCCGCGATCAGGAATTTAGGACGAAATAAAACGCGAACTGCTTTGACGATGATTGGAATTTCAGTCGGGATTGCCGCAGTCTTGGCGATGATTACATTGGGACAATTCACAAAAGCAAAAATTCTTTCAGGATATGCTGAGCTAGGTGTGAACACGATGGTGTTTTACGGTTATCCGAACTGGGATCAGAAAGCGACAGATATAGTGCCTGCGCCATTCCGATTTTTTGACTGGGACGGCGAACTCGTCTCTTTGAAAAAGATATTTCCTGAAATTCAGAGAATGTCTCCTGTGCTTATGGGCTGGGATGGCGCGGTCAATTATGGTGGGCGCTCTATTGAGCAGGATATACGAATTTTTGGATCGAGCGAAGACGCCCTTTTGATGTCGAGAAGAAAATTATTGCTCGGGAGGAATTTTTCGCATGTCGAGATTGAACAAAAAAGTGGAGTTTGCATTATCGGTTATGAAATTGCCGAGCGACTTTTTTCTGATAGCCAACCTATAGGGCAAGTTTTGAGAGTCAGTCAGGGCGACAACTCATTCGGCTGTCGAGTTGTTGGTGTTCTGGCTTCGGCGACAAGCAATAAAGAATATATGAAGCCCAACCTCCAAATTTATTTACCGTTTACTTTCTATCAGGCTTTGGCTGGTGACTGGTGGTCGTCACAAATTAAAGAGGTCATGATCCAAGTCGAAATTGGCGCTGATGTTGAAAAAGTAGGTAAAGAAATACGATCTTTCTTTGAACAAAGGTATGGTACATCTGGCAGATTCAGAGTGGATTCCGACAGCGTCTTAGTGGCCCAAATGCGAAGATTCTTAGCTTTATTTACCGTGCTACTGTCGTCGATTGCGTTTGTAACCTTGGCAGTTGGCGGAATTGGCATCACAAATATGATGTTGGTTTCTGTTTCGGAGAGATTCAGGGAAATTGGATTGAGGAAAGCGCTTGGCGCGACGAATAGAGAAATTCGCACTCAATTTTTAGTTGAGTCGATGGTCGTGTGCGCCCTAGCGGGACTCCTGGGTCTTATCGTGGGCTTTACAGGTTATCATCTTGCCATTTGGGCTTCGACAAAGTTTGTAAGTAAACTTCAGTTTGAATGGACCGTGGATTGGCTAGCATTGCTTCTTTCTGTTTTGTCCATTTTCGCGGTTGGAATTCTTAGTGGAATTTTTCCAGCACTAAAAGCCGAAAAGCTACAAGTTATTGAAGCCCTCCGCTCTGAATGAATAAAAACATTTTCTAAGCGTGGGCCAAGCAGTTTTTCATGCCGACATCTTATTTAAGTTCAAAAATTCGTCCCGATAAAGCCAAGCAAGTTCCGCGCTGTACAGAATCGTTTGAGCAATCATCCCATTTTGCAGAAGATCCGCCGCGCAGACGAATTGTAGCAAGATGGTGACGATTTCGCATCTTTGGTTCGGGACACAACACGAACTGGATGGTGACGGTTCATGTCGAAATCAAGGGTAATCGCAAAAAGAATGCGTCCGACCTCCTTTGCGCGGTCCACACTGCGCTTTTTAAAATCTAAATCGTAGCTTTTATTTTTTTGGCTTTTTTAGGCTGAACAGACTCAACCGAAATCTCTATCTCCGACATCTCTTACTCCTTGGGTTTGATTATTTATCGTCAACCAAGAAGGC
>JAYVXS010000064.1:0-7327 GCA_043784965.1 Bdellovibrionales bacterium | reverse complement strand
CGAGTTTCTTTATGGCTCTCATGATATCCTCCTGGGTTGACCAGAAGCTTATCAATCTCTCGAAAAAAAATCAGCAGTACCGGATGCAGTGGTTACGAACAAACTCAATGATGCTTAAGATGATGGCCGAGAATATGGCTCTGCAAAATAAAAAAGAAAAACTTCAATCTGCGCAATTCAAAACTGAGTACGACGGAATTTCAAGTGCGATGCGTGGCTTGCCAAAAGAGACAAATCTCAAGCCACTTAATAGCGGAGGTAACTGATGCCCGATTGGAATATTCTTGGCTCATTGATGAACGACCTTCATCAAGAGTTTGAGAAAATATATTATCTACTTTTGCCACTGTTTTTTGCGACTTCCGTTGCGGTTACTTGGTTCAAGTCTCCTCAAGGGAGTATTGAGTTCATTGATGTATTAAAGCGCGCCGTTATTTCAACTCTGTTGCTTGTTGCGTTTCCCGAAATCACAAGAGCTATCGTCTTCATTGCGGACGGAATCACCGAGAGAATTGATGCCGTCAACAGTCTTGATACGTTCATAAGAATGGCACAAGAAAAGGCTCAGGACTACTCGATCAACCCTTTGCGAAACCTTTTACAATTTAACGACCTAGTCATCGCAATCCTAGCATTTTTGAGCTTTCTGGTTTTATATGTAGCGCGATTCCTTACCATTGCCATGTATCACTTCTATTGGATCTTCTACACAATAATAGCACCCCTTCTCTTGTTGTTTAATATGTTTTCAGCGACAAGTCAGATTACCGTAAATCTTTTTAAAGGCATGATTGAAATTGCGAGCTGGAAAATTGTTTGGGCGGTTCTAGGCGCTATGCTTACGGCACTCTCGCTTTCAAGATTTTATGAGGCAAACGGAAACTATCTTATTCTCATTGCGATAAATTTCATTATTGCTCTTGCAATGGTGAGAACTCCAAAAATTGTTAGCTCACTCGTTGGACAAGGCTTTCATTCAGAGGCTTCGTCATTTAGTGCGGTTGCAACTGTTGCTGCGATTGCTGGACCAACTAAAATGGCAGCCAGTGTAGTTAAAAATGCACTCGCCTCTGACGGTCATCTAATCCACAAAAAATTTAAGAGACCAAACATTAGTAATAAAGGAAGAACAGGAAAGCAATGAATACACAGATAGAACTTAAAGGTCCGCTTTTTCCAAAAGCTTTAGCGAATCTCACACACTCGATTCAATTTTTGAAAATATTTTCAGTGAGTATGCTTATTATCAATGCCCTCAGTTTACTTTTAGTAATTTTGCTGACGTCAAAGGCACCAACTGTCTTGGCTTTTTCATCAAAAGCTCAGGTATATGAAAAATCGGATATACCGAAGCTTGAAGATCAGGTTCGTGAGGCAATTAGAGCTTACATTGAAAATCGTTACAAATGGGAGCCAGCCAATGTGAAAGAAAAGTTGAAGCTTGCGGAGAGTTTTGTTAGTCCTCAAAGTCTCAAGGCATATCAAGCAGCAGCAATTCTAGTTGCGAAGTTTTCAACTGAAAAACAGGTTTCTCAAAGAATTTATCCTGACTATCAACAAATCAACATAAACCTTGAAAAGAAAACTGCCTTGATTGCTGGAGATCGGATTACTTCAATTCAGGGCCTTAGGGCTGCTGGTGAACTGAGGCTAGAGCTATCTTTCGATAGCGGCTTTCGCTCCCGTAAAAACCCTTGGGGTATTTATATTACCAAAGAGAAAGAAGAATAGCTGCGAAACTTCCAAAATTAGTTTGCGCGATCATTTGAAGCAACGAAACCTTTTCTTTAGGAGAACGAATGAATCCATTTTTTACTTGGATTCTGGTGTTTGCTTTCTCGGTGGCATCAGATGCCGCCGAGCGTGTCCGTCACATCAGCATTGCAAATGACCAAATCATCACCGTTAAAACTGCAATAGGAATTGCAACGATTATTCAAGTTCCTGATCGGCCAAACAGCATTGTTGTCGGCGATCAGGAGTCTTTTAAAGTTGAGTATCTCGACCAAGCAATCACAATTAAGCCTCTTCACGCAGGAGCTCGAAGCAATTTGTATATTTATACAGACTGGCGACGATACAACGTACAACTCGTGACCGGGCAAGAACCAATTGCCGACTATGTTGTATATCTTGATACAATGAAGGAAAAATCGAGAGAGCCAAAATCAAGTATTGTTTGGACCAAGTTAAAGCGTGGATCTAAAAATAATTTCATTTTACTTGAGGTTGATCGAGTTGGCAGAACAAAAGAAGGAATACTTTTAATTGAGTTCACAATCAGCTCAAAGCAAAAAGAAAAACTGAACCCTTCTTGGTTTTGGATAACACAAAATAATATTACAAAACCAATTCACAATCTTTTTGTCTCAAGCCTCGATATAAGTCCTTCCGAACGTGCCCAAGGCATGATTCAGATTTTGCGCTCCGATCTAGATGAGACCAAGCCATTTAAAATTGAAATGAGGCGCACAAAAACTTCATATCTCAATATTCCAAAGGTGACGTCATGGAAGTAACAAATAGACGCGGTTGGTTTTCTGGCATTTTTTTGAAGGATGCAAAACCATTCATCTCTAAGCGAGATATCAATTGGTCAAGAATTACAAAAGCTGGTGTCGTTGCTGTTATTGGTCTAGTAGTCGCTCTCTTGATGATGCCAACTGCGAAACCTCAAGAAAAGAGTTTTCACGAAAAAATTGAATCTGGCTCCGTACAAAAAAGTATTGAGACTGATCCAACTCAAGATAATTTGAGTCAACTTGAGCAAGCGAAATCAAATTCGAGAGCCGTCCCAAATTCCCTTGATTATCTCTATCAATCAAACGGCAGTGGTGCGGAGTCCAGTAGAAAAGATAGAAACAGTTCGATGATTCTATCAAGGCATGGATTTGACTCAAAAGCTCAGCTCCCTCCAGGTACGAAGATCTCAGTTCGTATTATTGAAAGGATAACTGTTACCAATCAAACGATGCCGGTCATCGGAGTGATTACAAAGGATGTACTTCAAGAAGACTCACTGGCAATCCCAAAAGGCTCGAAGCTTTTCGGCGAAGTTAGCTTCAATGAGGGGTCTGAGCGTGCCCAAGTCAGTTGGAAGTCCATTCAATTTCCTGACGGAAGAGAACGCCAGATTTCTGCGATTGGGGTCGGCTCCGATGGTCAAGTTGGTATTGACGGAAATGTACATTCTGAAGCTTTGAAAAATACAATCGGTCAAACTCTCACGCGCTTTATCGGTACTTTTGCAGAAGGCTCAATGGAACGTGGGCCACTTGGAGCAAATACGGGTGGCAGCGAAAACGGTATGAGAAACGCTGTCTCTGAGACAGCTAAAGATCGAGCTGATGCTTGGGCTGCTGACCTTAGGAAAGAAAAAAAATGGGTTGAGATTGAATCTAATTCGGAGTCATTGGCTGTTCTAAATCAGGCCTTTGTGTTTCGAGATCCGGGGGCTGTGTATGGACAATAGTAAAAATTCAGGCGGCAGTGGTGACTATTTAGTTGCAATTGGCGGTGGACTTTTCTTTTTAATGAAACTAATTGATAAATTCACGAGATGGTGGACGCTTTGGATTAGGGTGCCGATACACCAGTTTTGGCTAGCCATCGCAAGCGGCGCTATTGTCTTTGCTCTCTATTATTATCTAGCAAATAAAATAGAAATTTCATTCGCTAAGAGTGTTCAAGAGAAGGCCATCTTGGGGCCAGCTCCAGGCGCAGTTTATTGCGGCGAGAGCGATAAAAGAGAAAGTGTATTCATTAAGCCAAAGCAGCGAGCCATGCACACTCAAATCATTGGGACGACGAATGCCGGAAAAACCGAGTCGGTGGTCATGCCTTGGGCTATTCAAGACATTGAACAAGGTCGAGGTCTCATTTTAATTGATGGTAAGTCTGACAGGTCACTTCTTGATAAACTTTGGGCTTACGTTGAAAAATCAGGGAGGCAAAAGGATTTTAGACTCTTCTCTTTGAGTAATATTGATGAGTCCTACCAATTCAATCCTTTAATCGGTGGAACTCCCGAGGAAGTCTCAGAGAGAGTTTTTAACTCCTTTGATTTCGATAATCCCCACTATCGAAGTGTTCAGTTTGAAGTCTTTTGTCAGGTGATGAGAGTTTTTGAGGCCATTGGTGAAATCCCAACATTTTTACGACTCCACCAGGCTATTAGTAATCCTGCTACTCTAAAAGCCATGATGAAAGATCGGCCACAAGACCCGCTTAAAACATGGCTGGACCATTTCTCATCTATTCCTCTGAGTGATCGAATAGAAAGCACCAGTGGATTGACTGCGGCTCTAAGTCATTTTGCCTTCGGAAGAACTGCGGCGCTCTTTAACACTGAAGCACCAACAATTGATCTCAATGAAGCACTAAACAACAACCAGATCATCTATTTCCAGCTCCCCGTACTACTGACTCCTTTTTTAGGAAAAGCTTCCGGCAAAATGATTCTTCAATGTTTGCAAAGTGCAATCGCGAACCGCCACCGTGGAGTCAATCGTGAACTCCCGTTCTATTCTGTTTTCTTAGATGACTTCACTGAGTATCTTTACCCTGGTTTTGTCTCTGTTCTCAATAAATCGAGATCAGCAAACGTCGGAATTGTTTTTGCTCATCAAGCCTTGGGTGACATTAAAACACTCGGTGATGCTATTGCGAATTCAATTTTGACTAATGCAAATATCAAGGTCTTCATGCGAGGTAATGATCCTGACTCAGCAGAGTATTTCTCAAAAGTCATCGGGACTGAAAAGGCAATTAAATATACCGAGAGAACTAAAAAGAGTATCTGGAAGAATGAGGCCACAGGCGATGCATCTGCTCGTGAAGTTGAAGAGTTCATTGTTCACCCGAACATTTTTAAAAACCAACTTGGCATCGTCGGAGTAGAGATGCCCATTACTGAACACCCCCTCCACAGATCCGTGCAAGCACATCTAGTGCACACGGCTCTTACCTTAGGTAATGACGCCCATTCGCCTCAGCGGATAGGGGTGATGGAGCTTAACTTGCGGAAGCCACTGATCAACAATCTTTTCCATCTTTCGCCATGGCAGTTTATGGCGGTTGCCTCTGCGGCGCAGAGTCTTCCACCACATATGGCCAATAGCAAAGCGGAACTTACACAAGGCTTGTCCGTTACTGGGCACACCGTAATACCGATTGTGCCCTTCCACAACGCTCTTGAGCCACTTACCCTGATCTTCGATCGGGCAGTGCATTCTTTGTCGCAGTTCTTGTTTCACATCCGTCAGTTTTGCTTGCATCTTCTTTCGAATCGTTTGCCTGAGAACCGTGTACATGCCGTTGCTGAACTTTACCCCAACAGTATGGGTAAAACCCAGGAAGCCAAAAGTTTCTGGTTTACTTTGCTCTCGACGCTTTCGATTGAGTCTGGCCCACGGGCCAAACTCCAAGATTCGCGTCTTTTCTGGATGAAGCTCAAGACTAAACTTGCGCATTCGCTCCTTCAACTCAGCCAGATAATTTTCAGCTTGAGATTTGTGTTCAAATCCCATCACAAAGTCGTCGGCCCATCTCACGATGATGACTTCACCACGAGATTTGTCCTTCCGTTTGTGATCCACCCACAGATCAAGAGCGTAATGAAGATAAATGTTCGCAAGCAAAGGACTAATGCTCCCGCCTTGCGGCACTCCTTCACGCGTCTCTTCGTGGATGCCTTCGTTCATGACACCCGCCTTCAACCATTTTCTGATCAGGCGGATGACCCGGTTGTCTCCGATTCGATGTTCAACAAATTTTATCAACCACTCGTGGTTGAGACTATCGAAGAACCCTTTGATATCAGCATCCAGAACCCAATTCACTTTACGGGTCAGAAGTCCCACGTAAAGTGCGTCGAGGCAGTTATGCTGACTTCGCCCAGGTCGATACCCATAGGAGAACGGCCGAAAGTCAGTCTCATAGATCGCATTCATAACTTCAGCCGTAGATCTCTGAACAAGTTTGTCTTCAAGAACCGGCACACCCAGTGGGCGTTTCTTGCCGTCAGCTTTGTTAATAAATACTCTGCGCACTGGCTTGGCTTTGTATCCGCCTGTCTTCAATCGCTGAGAGAGTGTCTGAAGATTGCTCTCCAGATTTTCTTCGTAGTCATGCCACGTTACTTCGTCAATGCCAGCCGCAACCTTCTTCTTCATTTCAAAGAAGCATTTGCGCAGCCGATCTACGTTGTAAATATGGTGCATAAGATTCGTGAACTGAATCCCCTTCTCTTGGTGAGCTCGTTTGCGTATGCGATCCAGCGCACTTTGCACATCTGTTGCGGCTTGCAGAGTCCGCGACGTGTTTTGCTGTTTCGCTTTTCCCTTGGTCAGCGTCTTTCCCTCCACCCCTTCCGCCGTCGCTTTGCTGCCGACTTTGTTCAGGGGCTTCGTGGGTACTTTGTTGCTGTCCGACTTCCTCTTTCCGTTCGTCATCGTCGTACCCCGCATGGGTTCACGATACGCACCCTTGGCATTGCACCATTGGTGGGACAGAGGATCTCCCGGTTCTCGCGCAGATTGTTACGCGTGCGTTCGCTCAAGGTCTCTGACCCCGCCAGATTCTTTGCAATCTCGCCTTTTCGATCACAAAAATGTTGTCCCAAAGCGCGTTTCTCCACGGCGCGGACATCTGGATTGTTTCTTTCGGGGCTCAATACTTGGCATTCGCACAACCCTGTCAACGCTTCAAGACAGACGTTACCGTCTGCCCTGCATGACTCGGGCACTCTATCGTTGGCTAGACGTTTAAAGGTTATGTTTTTAAGTACCATTAACACCAATCTGCCGGTTTATCCCGGCGCACAAGGAAAATAAAATGATTATCGAGCAAACGATCGACAAGCTTTATCAGATGAAACTCTTCGGCCTGGCGAATAGCGTGAAGGAGCGCATCTCGCGCCCCGATCACCGTGACTTGAGTGTGAGTGATCTTTTAGGTCTTATCGTGGATGATGAATGGATCTACCGCGACAACAAGCGCCGCGTGCTTCGCGAAACGGGCGCCAAGTTCAAAGACAAACAGGCAACAATCGAGAGTATCGAATACCGACCGGACCGCGGCTTCACGAAGACTCAGGTCTTAGAGCTTGCCCAACTACACTGGGTAAAGAAAAAACAGAATCTGGCGATCACCGGTCCAACCGGCGCGGGCAAGAGTTGGATCGCCCAAGCTCTCGGTCATCAGGCGTGCCGGGAAGGGTTGCGGGTCCTCTTCGTCCGTCAACCCATGCTGATCCATGCGACGCTAACGGCGAAGGCGGCTGGTGGCCTCCCAGGGCTCTTAAAAAGGCTGCAGAAAATAAACGTGC
>JAYVXS010000063.1:0-7340 GCA_043784965.1 Bdellovibrionales bacterium | reverse complement strand
TGGTTTGCCCGGCCTGTGGCGCAACACCCGAGTGCCCAAATTGTGCCGTTAGTCTCACTCTTCATGGTAAAAATCATTTACTTTGTCATTACTGTGATTATCGTGAAGTACTCACCAAAACTTGCAAAGTATGCCCTGATGGCGAACCAAGAGCTCTCGGAATCGGAACTGAACTTATTGAGCAGGATATTCAAAAGCTGTTCCCAAGCGCTCATGTTTTGCGTATGGACCGCGACGAAATCAATACACGAGAAGAGCTTGAAGAAGCCATCTCTTCAATTGAGTTTGGCGACGTCGACTTTGTTGTCGGTACTCAGATGATTGCCAAGGGCCTGGATTTCCCCAGATTGACGACGGTGGCAATTGTTATGGCCGATGTGGCCTTTAATCTTCCTGATTTTCGCGCCAGTGAGCGCAGCTTTCAATTGCTCACTCAGGTGAGTGGTCGATCAGGTCGACATCTAAGCGAAGGCGCTGGAAAGGTTTTAGTTCAAACTTATAATCCTGATCATCCGAGCATTCAATTTGCGAGTAAACACGATTTTTTAAATTTCAGCACCCACGAGCTCGAATTTCGAAAAGCACTTAACTACCCACCTTTTGGAAAGCTCGCAGTCTTGAGAATTCAAGGTCTGGATCTAGAGGCAACGCAGGCCGAATGCCACCGCATTAAAACTTTAGCCACAAGACTCAGAGATTCGAGCCCATCATATAAACATATCGAGATATTAGGGCCGGCACCCTCGCCATTGCAAAAAATTCGTAATAAGCATCGCTTTCAAATGCTCGTCAAGGGCCCAGATTCTCAAAAGCTCTCAGGCTTCTGCCGCCAGTTTATGAGTTTTTATAAACCCAGTACTCCTCGACTCTCAGTTAGTCTGGATATTGATGCGGTAAATTTGCTTTAACCAAAATATTTTTGAACTAGTCTTAAGTCAGGATAATTTGAAAAATTATTTTTGGACGAGATCCAAGAAGAGATGTCATAATAAATATTTAGTTTCAATCCTGGAGTATTGATAGTGCTTTGTCCAAATTGCGGAGAAGAAGTTGAAGTGCTCGTACCGGTAGATGCCGGTCTTAAGCTCCGCATACAAACGGACGGAAGTCTTAGCGATATTCCACTCGAAATTTGCAATGCCTGTATTAAGAAATTATCTAAATCGCTTTCTCAGGGGGCTATTCTTCGAAAGAATGCCCAGGCGAAAGAGCAAAACAGACTGGTGCTTTGGCGCTCTCGAGTTAGCTTGGTAAAACAAGCCAAGACTTATATGAAAAAAAAGAGCTTCTCTGATGCTGCTGTAACTTATGAAAAATACTTACGGGTTCTTGAAATAGTCTATGACAAAAAGTCTGGTGAACTCACTCCGGATCTCTTTAATAATGAAGCTCGCCGATCCGAAATGACCGTCATTGCCTCAGTTTACTGGGATCTTATGAGAATTTACGACACCAGTCCAAAGCATATCGAACGCCTTGATAAATCAGGTGATAAATTGGCCGCCTTTGCTCGCTTCACGCCCATTTATACCAGTATCATACGACGCGCAGAGGCCGAGGTGAGAAATGCAAAGAACCCAAAGTCTTTTAAGAAGTTTCTCTCACGGGCAAAAACACTACGAAGCCGCTGTTTCATTGCAACATCAGCCTTTGGATACGACTGCCCAACGGTGCAAATTTTATGTCGTTTCCGAGATGAATTTCTTCTCAACTACTATCTCGGAAGACTTTTTATTAATATCTACTATCTAGTTGCACCAAACCTCGCCAGGGAACTTGATCGCTTCAAGTTTTTTAAACCCTTGATTCGAATCATCCTTTTGTGTCTAGGCTATATCATTGGCTACTTTATGCCCCCCGAGCACCAGTTTGAAAAACAGCTTTTCGGCTCTACGCTTAAAAATTAGTCTTGAATCCTCGTTAGAATTTAGCGATCGTGTAAGGCTATGACAAATAAACATTCGTCCCACGAGTTTGATACAATTATTGTTGGCGGAGGCCTTTCAGGTCTACTTTTCGCGGCACAACTTTTGGATTCGCAAAAAAAAGTTGCAATTATTGAAGCCAGTGAGGACCTCGGGGGTCGATCGAAAGCCTTTACAACTCAATTTGGAGAGGTAGATAACGAACTTAAATTCCTGCCAAATACTCCCGCCGCAGAAGACGCCCTGGTTTGGCTTGAAACTTGTTTGGGCGAAACTATCGGCGCTCGTGCTGTTGAAAGCTTTCCAAAAACATTTGAGTCTGGAAAGCTTAAGAACTTCATTGGCTTTGGAGATAACTTAGCTAAGTCTTGTCACGAGGTAAACTACTATGCATCGGCAAACTATTTTGCTTTTGAAAAAACTCCCAAGGATTGGATTCAAACACTTAAAGCAAAAATTACCGCTCACAAAAATATTCACATCCTAAATAAATCTGAAGTTACTTCGTTAACTATTCAAGATCACAAAGTGACCGGGCTAGTGATCAATGCAAACCAAACATTGATTGCAACTGAATTTATTTGGACTGCCTCAATCCATTCACTTGCCGAAATGATGACTGAGGAAAATCTGCCACTGCGACAAAAACAAAAACTTGCAAAAGCTTCTTTCTTTGCTTCAATTCACTTAGATTTGATTTTTTCAAAAGAAGTCAGTGAACATTTTGGTTTGCTCATTCTTCAAGGGGCAAATGAGGAGCCCTTGGTCGGCAAATTTTCTTCATTGCCAAATGGCCACCAATTGTCTCAGTGGATTTGTTTAATTCCGAATCAAGAGGCGGATAACGAAGAAATTGTAGCTTCAGTTTTAAAATATATGAAACGACAAATTTCTCGGGTCTATGAAGGTGCCATGGATTCCAAAATTTATGAACGCATCACGCTGAACAATCTCACGCACGGCAAACTCACTCAAGACCGCGAGGATTCAAAATTTGGCAGGCTCGAAAATGTGTGGGTGAGTCAGGCGGCCCTAAGCCAAAATGGCAATTTACTTGGCTGTCTAGAAGAGTCTCAGCGGGCCTATGCAAATTTTTTGGCTTCACAAAAACACCCTTTGCAAAATCCGCAAGGCCCAACCGCAGCCGAACTCGCCTTATAAATTGCGCTCAAAAAAATCAGCTATCGTGATGAACACATGGGTTTGATTTTCTTTACCACTGATGCCATGTTTTGCTCCTGGATAGGTCACAGACTCATAGATCTTGCCAGCCTTCTGCAATTGCTTAAACAGCAGCGTTGTGTTGGTGAAGAGTACATTGTCGTCAGCCATTCCATGCATAACTAAGAGTTTGGCCTTCAGCGCAGCGATGCTTTCAAGATTATTGGCGCGCTGGTAAGCACTCGCCTCCTCTTTTGGCTTTCCCAGATACCTTTCTGTATAGTGAGTATCATACAAGGCAAAATCCAATACCGGCGCAACCGCAACATTGGCGCGAAAAACATCTGGTTTTTTCAGTGCGAGACTGACCGAAAGGTAACCACCGTAACTCCAGCCAAAAAATCCAACTCGTTTGGGATCAACAAAGCCCAGTGAAATGAGATGCTCCACGCCGGCCGCCTGATCTTCAATCTCGACCGTTCCTATAGCGCGATAAAGATGATCTTCAAATTTCTTACCTCTTCTCGCAGATCCTCGGTTGTCAAATGAGGCAACTACAAATCCTTTTGACAGCAAAACCTCAGTGAACATTTCCCATTTGCCACCCCAGGATTTTCCGACCACCTGAACATGAGGTCCGCCATACCCGATCACAATCATTGGGTACTTTTTCTTAACATTGAAGTTCTTAGGTTTGTAAATACGGTAATATAGCGCATCCCCAGAGGGCCCCTTAAAAGAATCATATTCTGGTTTAACAAGCGCCGCACTATAAGGAAAGAGTGGGTGCCCTTGTTTAACTTCATTTCGCGATAGTGCCGTAACCAATTCACCATTAGATTTTGTTAAATATAATTGTGGCGGGACCAAGGGGGCTGAAAAGCTGTGAACATAAAGGCTTGCCGACTTATTCATCCTCGCATCGTGAAAGCCCTCTTCTTTAGTGAGCATTTCTGGCTCACTTGGGCTTTCAAGTGAAACTCGATAGAGATGCTTTTCTAATGGATTTTTCTTACCAGAGGTAAAGTAAACCCAGCCGCCTTCCTCATCAACCCCAACCAAAGAATCAACTGGCCACTCTCCATGAGTAAGTGGCTTAAACAGGTCGCCGGTCCCACTGTAAAGATAGAGATGACGAAAGCCACTGCGCTCTGAGCTCCAAATGAGCCGCGAAGTCTTTTTAAGCCAACGCCAACTTGAACTCAGGTTTACCCAATGTAAATCACTCTCCGTAAATAGTTTTTTAGATTTTTTTGTTGCCGGATCATATAAAAAACAATCAAGTATTTTTTGATCCCGGCTCTGCACTTGATAAAAAAGCTGACCTGAATGCGTCCAGCCGGCATCGGCTAAATAAATGTCGGTATTTTTGCCGAGCGGCACCCATTGAACTGAAGTTTTAGCCTTTTTTAAATCGGCCACCACGACCACCGCCAGTTTAACAATTGCGTTGGCCGAGCCCGCCTCAGGATATCTCTGCTTACGGACGATAACTGAATCCGCTTGAATTTCATATCGATCAACCACTTTAACTGGCGATTCATCGACTCTGGTATAGGCAATATATTTTTCGTCTTGCGACCACCAATAGCCTGTAAAGCGATCCATTTCTTCTTGAGCGACAAATTCAGCAATCCCATTTGAAATATTTGCTTTGCCGTCGGCGGTAACCCGATATTCTTTGTGGCTCATCTCTTCAAGAAAAAAAAGATCTTGTCCGCGCACAAATGAAATAAAATGATCCTCCGGAGAAAATTTAACATCCGTTTCAGCTGCATGCTTTTTGGTGAGCGGCAGCAAGCTTCCATTTAGGTGATAGAGAAAAAGGTCTCCTCCTGCCGAAAAAACTATTTTCTTACCATCATTCGACCAAAAATACTCGACAATGCCCTTGCTGCTGATGCGCATGCGCTCTCGTCTGGCCTTTTCAGCTTCAGAAAGTTCGCCAAATTTTAATGAATTCGCATCCACCAACAATCTTGGCTCGCCCGTTTTTAAATCATATTCCCATAAGTCTAATACTTCATAATTATCTGCTTTCGGACGCAAAAAAGACAGTCTCTCGCCATTTGGCGAAAAAACTAATCCCGTAGGCGCCGATCCATTGAACGCCAGTTCGACGATAAGAAAGATGCAAACGCGATGGAAGCCTTTGAAAAGACGAATAAAAATTTAAAATGTCGCAGAGTCGTATCCTTCGCGATACGGCGAATGCGACATTTTGAATTTTTATGAAGTATTTTTCAAAGGATAACAAGCGTTTGCGCTTTTCTATCGTCGAACTGGCGTATTGAGGTCAGGACTTGAAAAAATTCGCTCTATACTGAGGTCTACGGCAAATGAAGACGACGTGAAAAGAAGACTGAGAATTAATATTTTTGCATTGAATTTAGTTTTTTTCATGCCGAAAGGCTTAACACAAATATAAAATCCTAGCCAGTGCCGATAAGCGACTCCCGCTAGCTATAGAAAATCAATTCCACATTTTGAACATTTTTGACTGTGAGTGCTTAGGCCGCTCGAAGCTGAGCTCCCGTGCGCAAATAGAAGGAGTTGATTACAGTTGGGATTTGTACAGCGATACTGACTGGTCATTTTAAAGGCAATAAAAAAGCTGATCACAGCTGCCGCCGCGAGTGACCCGATAATGTAATTCGGATAACTTGGGAATGCTTGTACGGCCAAAACCAGAATTAAAATCGCTAGGCCCCAAACATATTTTGATGCCTGAAAGATCACAAATCTCTTCATATAAGACGCGGCAGGGGCAGTTGTTTTTGATTTTTCAGTCATGTTTTACTGAATTCTCTCTATAATTTAGTTGGTGCGCGGTATCATTCCAACGATGGCTTATCCAACTAACCCGACTTCAAATTCAACGTCAACAATTTCCCATTCTCCATATTCTACCTACAGAAACGACCACTTTTACCAAAGATTCTATTGATCGCTCGGCGCCCCCATGCTACATCAGCACCTGGACAAATTTTATTTGTTCAAATTCGCACACTTCCCGCGGTTTGGTCCTCATTAAAAGTGAGGTTTTGGGCTCTTTAAACTCTGTTTAAGGGCCCACGGTTGAAGTGGAGGCATAACCATTACCGCCAGATTTAAAAATCTTGGCAAAGAAAGAGAGCAGCCTATGGCTCAAGTTACGATGAAAGAAATGCTCGACGCGGGCGTCCACTTCGGACACCAAACTCAAAGATGGAATCCAAAAATGAAGCCTTATGTGTACACCGCACGTGGTGGAATTCACATAATTGATCTGCAAAAATCAGTTGCGAATGCAAAAAAAGCTGCTGACTTTGTAAAGAGTGTTGCTGCAAACGGCGGCCGTATGATCTTTGTTGGAACCAAAAAACAAGCAGTTGAGCCTATTCAAGAGGCGGCTAAAAAATGTGGTCAGTTTCATGTGACTAAGCGCTGGCTTGGCGGCATGTTGACCAATTTCACAACCATTAAAGAGTCAATTGATCGTCTTCGTAAAATCGATCAAATGCGTGAAAAAGGCGAGCTCGATTACTTTTCTAAAAAAGAGCGTTCTGGTATCGAAAAAGACTACTTACGCCTAACTGAGTATCTCGATGGTATCCGCGAAATGAAAGAGTCTCCATCCGTGATGTTCGTTGTGGATTTAAATAAAGAACACATTGCGGTTCTTGAGGCCCGTCGTCTGAATATTCCAATCGTAGCTATTGTGGATACAAATGTTGATCCAGAGCTCATCGACTTTCCTATTCCAGGAAATGATGATGCTATTCGTTCAATTAAATTATTTTCTCAACTTGTTGCGGATTCTTATCTTGAAGGCGCAGAGGAATATGAACAGAAGCTTCGCACATCTTCTGATAAGGGTAGCGACACTGATAAAGATGCTAAACCTCAGCCAAAAGAAGTTCGTCCAAGACGTGCAGCTCCTTCTGCAGCCCCAGCAAAAGAGGAAGCTAAAAAGCCACAAGGACCAGCTATTGTTAAGGCAAACAAGACTCGCAAGCTTGTTGCGGCGGGTTTGGCTGATGTAGTTGAGATTGAAAAGGAACTTGAGGAAGAAGCGAACTCTAAAATTAAAGAAGAGTAGTTTAAGACAGAATATTTTTTAATTTAATTTCTTAAAAAGTGAGATTTATTTATGGCTGTTTCAGCTACAATGGTGAAAGACTTAAGAGAAAAAACTAGTGCCGGCATGCTGGATTGCAAAAAAGCACTTGAGGAAACTGGCGGAGATTTTGAAAAGGCCATCGATTGGCTTCG
>JAYVXS010000062.1:0-7342 GCA_043784965.1 Bdellovibrionales bacterium | reverse complement strand
TAAGAGGCAACTTAATTTTCAATTAGCTCTTCTGAGTTGGCTTTATTTTTTTTGCCGAATGCTCGCGCCAATTATAATCGGCATCTTTAAATCGATTTTGCCAATCTTGCCATTTTTTATCGGTAAATTTATGTCGAACCTGACCTTTGTCATCAAAAATCTGTGGGTCTTTACCAAACAGAAAATCCAATATTGCTTTCATAAATAGATCTCCCTAAATGAAGGCTCTATCAAATCACAATACGTAAAGCATTGCAAAAACTTTCGCTTTGAGGTCGGCTGAGAGAGTTTAAGTCTCAGAACATTTAGTTTGATTGACACAGTCGTCAGCGAAGTCTACCTGGCGCTCTTTGAAATCTTCGCGTTTTAAATTAGAATGCCTTTGGCGAAGAAGTTCAGACCTTTTTGCTAAGCATTGTGCTGAGACTTTCTCAAGAGCAACTTCGTAGGTAGCGTGAGCTTTGATCATGCCAATTTCGGGCGACTCAAATACGCAGGTTGTGGCTGTGGCATTGGCATTTAGTGATGTAAAAGTAAAAATTGCCGCGAGCAGGATTGATTTAAACATTAATGGCCTCCTTGAGGATTTACTTTAACTATTGCAAGCCTTAGCCAGGTCTTTAACGGTCTATTTGAGTTTGAGGAAGGCATTGTAGAGGGCTTCCCAATCCGGCCTTGCAGGTGTCAAAAGCTTAGACACAAAAAGCTTAGACACGCAGTCTAATTGCGCAGTCTAATTGCGCATCAGTCTGTGTATGCTTGCAAAATCTACGAAACTAAAATTAAAATGCAGCTGATATGAACTTAAGTAAAATCCTTCCATTTCCTTTTCGAAAAATCATGGGTGAGTTTGACCTAGGCTTTATTGAAAAGCGCGCAACCTGTGATGACTGCTTGATGGCTAGAAGCGCAGGTGGGTTTGCATACAAAGCTACGCTTAAATGCTGTACTTACTTTCCATTTCTTTATAATTTTCAAGTCGGGGCGATCTTGACCGAAGCAAAGGCTCCTTCTGAAATTGTCGAAAAGCTAAAAGGCTTTATCAAAACCGACCAGGCTCAACCACTGGGCGTTGCCGCGGATTACCACTATCAAAAAAAATTTCTTAAACGGGGGACTGAGGCATTTGGTCGAGACCCTGAGCTATTGTGCCCATATTTCGACAAGAAACATTTCCGTTGCGGAATTTGGACCTGGCGCGGGGGAGTCTGCACTAGTTTTTATTGTGAAAGTTCATACGGAATCAAGGGAATTGAGTTTTGGAGAGAGTTTGAGAAATATTTTCTTTTACTTGAGAGTACGCTGAGTTTCGACGCTCTACTTAATCTTGGATTCGATGAGGTGGAGGGACGTTCATGTTTGATGGCTTTGCCTAAAACAGCGATCAAGGCTTTTCGCTTTAATAAGAATTTGTGGCAAGAAATGGGTGTGGATCGAGTGGAGCTTTACATTAAGACTTTTCAGTATATCAACAGCCTTTCTTCACAAAATTTGCAAAAACTTTTAGGGGAGGAATGCCTTAGTCTTCAAGCGAATCTTTACGAAAAAGCCGCTCAGCTTGCTTGTAAATAGAACAATGCTAAGATAGGAATATCCAATGAGCAGCATTCTTGAAAAGCAAAATAAAATCATAGCTGAATTCAAAGAGTTTGATTCTTGGGAAGAAAAGTATAAGTACATTATCAGTATTGGCAAAAATTTGCCAGAAATGCCCGGGAAATTCAAAACAGATAGCAACAAAGTTAAGGCCTGCCAATCACAAGTATGGCTGTTTGCTGAGTTGACTCCAGAAAATAGAATTCATTTTTTAGCAGACAGTGACGCGCTAATAGTGAAGGGCCTTATTGCACTTCTATTGAAAGTTTATGATTTGGGATTGCCTGCAGATATATTAAAAGCTCCACCACAATTCATTTCAGAAATTGATCTCGGCTCACAACTGTCTCCGAGTCGCGCCAATGGTTTAAATGCGATGATTAAACAAATAATGAACTTTGCAATAGCATTTGAAATGATCACAAAGTCTAAAACTCAATAGGTTTTCTAAAATTCAATAGGTTTTACTAAAACTCAATAGATGCATGAATCCGGTGGGTATCGTCATTTTCATCCAACAGATGAATGAACTCTAGGACTTCTTTCTTCTGCTCATCTGACAATTCAGTGGTATTCTTTGCCTTGTAAGATAGTTCAGCCGTGGTGATTTTCCAACCACGTCCAGTAAGGGCTTCTTGAATGCTTTTAAGATCTTCAGGAGCACCCATAAAACTAAAAGATCCATTTGCATTGTCTTCTACTTCGTTAGCCCCAGCTTCGATCGCTTCGACATCGGGATCCTCAGGCCTGCCTTTAAGATAGCTGCCCTCAACCAATGAAACCCGATCGAACATCCAGCTGACACTTCCGGGTTCACCCATATGTCCACCATTTTTATTAAAAATATTTCGCACGTCAGCCGCAGTTCGGTGCTTATTATCACTCTGGCATTCAACCAAAATTCCGATTTTATGCGGACTAAAACCTTCGTACATGGCTTCTTCGATGACATTGCCTTCATCCAGTAAACCAGCGCCTTTTTTTATAGCACGCTCGATTGTATCCTTCGGGCATGACTTTTCTCTGGCAGCGTCAATAGCAAGCTTAAGGCGAGAATTTGCTTCCGGATCAGGTCCACCCAATTTAGCGGCAACCTGAATTTCCCGTGCAGCCTTTGTAAAAACAGCGCCTTTTTTCTGTGCGTTCGCAGATATTCCTGCCGATTTCCAACCTTTTCCCATTTGAAAATCCTATATCGAGTTGCTATTATTTGTCGAGAGCTTTTGCAGAGCAAAAGAATTGAATTAAAATCTGTAAAGAAATGGCTTTCAATTGATCTTTTATATTCCAGAAATATTAAAAAAATTAGCAGCGGCCTTCTTTAGCGTTTTAGAACTCTTCACCAGGCCTCAAAAAACGCCACTTGCCCTCGGGAAGATGGCCGAGCATAATTCGACCCACGCGGACGCGTTTGAGTCCCAAGACCTCTAGTCCCACCATCTCGCACATCCTGCGTACCTGGCGTTTTTTTCCCTCTCGTAGAACGAATCTAAGCTGATCATCATTGAGCCATTCAACTCTAGCTTGCTTTAAACTCTTGCCGTCTAGTTTAAGCCCAAAGTTAAGTAGTTTCAGGTCAGCATCACTTAGGAAACCTCTAACCCGCACCAGATACTCCTTTTCAATCTCGGAATTTTCACCTATTAGTTTTTTTGCAACGACGCCGCTTTGAGTGAATATTAAGAGCCCTTGACTATCTATGTCGAGTCGACCAGCGGGAGCCAAGCCATCAAAATGCTTTCTATCTAGCGGTTGATCATTAGCAAGGCTTTCTTGATTATCAGCGGTAATAAGTCGAACAGCCGGCTCATAGTTGTCCTCAGGCTGACCTGAAACATATCCGATGGGCTTATTTAGCAAAATAGTTACGTTTTCACTCATTTGTTTTTTTGCTTGATGTAACAACTCAATTTTGCAGTTGGTGTCGACTCGAATACCCAATTGATCTGCCACTTTGCCGTCAACTATGACGTAGCCTCGCACGATCAAATCGTCAGCTTCTCTGCGTGAGCATAGGCCACGCATACTCATTACTTTTGAAAGTCTTACTAATTTTTGCGCTTCAAGTTTTTCATCGGCCATAGCATCTGCCCTTGCTTTTCATTAATTGCGCCGATTATATATATACAGCAATCAGGATACTAGTTTTTTCTAAAAAGGAGAGGAAAGCATGAAAAATATTTGCATAAAAATTGTCGGAGGCTTGGGCTTATTGATCAGTCAAAATCTTTGGGCAACAAACTACAGTGCGCAAATTTTTGAACTAAATGCAGATCCTCAAAAGGACAATCCTCTCTATAAAGTGAAGCATGACGAAACACTGACCAACGAGATACTGAAATTTCATAATGTCTATTCTTATCCTGATGGCAAAGAGGCATTCACTGAAGATGTCGAGCTCAAAGGAACCGAGGTTATTTCTTATAAGGTCAATCAAAAACAGCTCGTAGAAGAAGGTGCAATAGAGGTAAAGGATAAAAAGATATTTTTTACCTATAAGAAAAAAGACCACGAAAAGAAGACTGCAGAAGAAGATTATGTCGATAATTTGGTTATTGGACCTAGTATAGTGCCCTATATGCAAAAGACCTGGGATAAAATTAAAGCTGGCGACAAAGTCCGAGTACGCCTAGCCGTGCCGGATAGAAGAGAGACGGTTGGGTTTGAATTTTTCAAAGATAAGACTAGCACAGAGGCCATGATTGTCGTGAAAATGAAGGCTTCAAGCTTAGTCATCTCTGCAATTGTAGATCCTCTTTATTTCACTTTTCTTCCAGACGGCAGCCGTATGTTTGAAATGAAGGGCCGGACTCAAGCTAAAAAAGAGCGCGACGGTAAATTTAGCGATTTAGATGCGCACACCATTTATAAATTTGAGTAAGAAAACCAATTCTTTCGAGTTTCCTGAATGTGAAGACTTACTAAACGGGTGCCGGTAAGCCCCGTTTCTATTTTCGACTTCATTAAATTAAAAAAATAAATACTAAGGGCCTCACCTGATGTGCAGTCAAACTCCTGGTTGAGAAATCGGCCATTGAATTTGTCATAAAGATGCTTTTTAAGAATCCTGGTTAGCTCGATACGATTAATTGCCAGGCCACTAATTGGATCAACTGTGGCTTCCATTTGAACTTGTATATGATAATCATGGCCGTGTTTACGGTAGCAATCTCCATACAAGCTTTCATTCTCAAGATCATTAAGATCAGAATTCTCAAGATTGTGGAGCGCACAAACGGTCACTTGCTCAGTCCATCTAATTAGGCTCATTAGGTTCTTACCTCAACCCATAAATCTGGGTCCTCGTAGAGTCTAATTTTATACAGCAGCAAAAAGTGAATAGGCGAGCTCAGCAGCTGTTTGTGTATCGCATCCCAAATATAGGCCGCAATATTCTCTGTCGTCGGAACTAGCTTTTTAAAAACAGGATGCATGAAATTAATATGCTTATGATCAAATTCATCCGTCACTTTTAATAAAAGTGCGTCGACATCTATCAGGTTGGCGAGGAGACCAGTCCCAGGATTGATGTGGCCTTCAAAGTAGGCTTCAAGTGTATAATTATGTCCATGACCGAATTCTGAATAGCACTTGCCAAACTCTTTTAAGTTCTGTTCCTTCGACCATTTATCTTGTTTGTAAAAATGCGCGCTTGAAAAAAAAACCTTACGGCTCATTCGGACAGTCTTGTTTGCACAACTAATTTGATTTTTCATGCTGCTTTTCGAGCGCGAACCATGCCAAGAGTAGATTGAAAAATTCCGGCTTCGATAAATATCTTTAACAATTCAATATCTAGTTTTCCAGCACGGGCTTCTTGGTTTAGAATATCGAGCGCTCGCTCGGGAGTTACTGCCTTTTTGTAGGGGCGGTCCATTGAGGTAAGAGCATCATAGATGTCAGTTATCGCCATCATACGGCTCTGTACGGGTATATGATCATAGGTAAGACCTCGTGGATAGCCTGAGCCATCACACTTTTCATGATGAGCATGCGCAATATCGCCAACATCTCTTAAATCTTCAGTCCAATGAATTTGTCGCAAAAAACTATAGGTGTGACTGACATGCGAATTGATTTCTTGGCGTTCATCTTCTGAAAGACTTCCCTTTGAAAGTGAGAGTTTCACAAGCTCTTGTGAACTCACCAAATTCATGTCAATTTCTCGTGAAATTCGGCTGATCCCTGCGATGAGTTCCGCAATATCAACGTCACCATGCATGATTTGTGGCTGATTGGCATCGATGATTCGTAAACGAATTGCCTGGAGCTTACTTTTAAAGGCATCCACTTTTTGGTTAACCTTGCCAATCATAAATGCAGGATCCTGTTTGGCACCGTCTTTTAAAAGATCACCTAAAGCAAGGGCGGTGTCACGCCATTGCAACAATTCATGCTTCAGGTTTGCATTGTCAATTCTCAACATAATCGAATCTAGCTCATGTGAGTATAGTTTTTTTTCTTTTCCCAGCACACTTTCGCGAACTCCGATTTTACCAAAATCATGTAAAAGTGCGGCGTATCTTACCTCACGAATTTGAGAATCAGATAGGCTAAATGCTTTGTAAATGCCTTCGTCGCATCGATGCGTGGCTCGTGCAAGTTCAACAGTTAATACTGCGACGCGATCACTATGTCCACTGGTCGAAGGGTCCCGCGCTTCAATTGCAGTGACTGAGGCTCGAATGAAACTCTCAAGAAGACTTTCAATATCATCTGTAAGCTTTGCATTTTCAAGAGCAACACTGGCTTGAGAAGCGAAAGCTTTCATTAAATCAAGATCTTCATCAGTAAATGAAATGACATCATCGACGTGAAAAATCTTTTTTTGAAAATTGTCTTCATTCATTTTATTAATGATTTGCAAAACTCCACGAACTTTTCCGGTATTCGAAACCATTGGCATAGCTAACATCGATTTGGTTAGGTAGCCAAGGGATTTATCGTACTCAGGATTAAAATGAAACGGCGAATCCGTAGGCAAGCTATAACAATCTTCAATTCGTAAGGTCTGCCCAGTAGTGGCAACATATCCGGCAATGCTGTTGTCGATGTCCAAAACTTTATTTTGAATTTTGATGCCAGTAGTTCGATTCGAAGTTCTGTGAAATCGCAGTACAGGATAAAATTTCTTTCCGTTAACGCTTTCGATCTTAATGCTTTCTGAGAGGTAAATACTTGCCCCGTCAGCAGATGTTGTTTCCATGGCCTTCTTTAAGATGAGTTCGAGGATTTTCTCGAGTTCTTTTTCACCTGACAAGGCGATGCCAATATCGACGAGAGAGCGATATTTGTTCTCCTGTCTAATTTCTTTCGCATTTAATTTTTTAGGTTTTTTAGGGCTTTTAGCGCTCATGAATTCAACTACCTCTTGAAACTTATCGTGTTTTTTAATAATTACTAAAGAACTTAAGCCGTTGCTAGACGACTAGATCTACAACATTGAATGCGCTGCTGTTTAGCAAGTTGTGAACCCGCTTAAAAATCGCTTAAACTACAAAGACATAAGCTTACAGATATGAAAGCTTAGTAATTCATTCATTTTTCTTAGCGGCGCTATATTGAAGCCGACTAAGATCTAGCCCATTCAGTTCGTTAATTTCCCATCCAGTGAATTGGCTTGAAACCAATATTGTAAAATGAATTTTGCCCAGGCCAATCATTCTATAATGATCGAGAAGATCATGAATAATTGCGCTACAATATTTTTGCTTTTCTTTCTCAGTGTGCGCATTAGAAATTTTCA
>JAYVXS010000061.1:0-7362 GCA_043784965.1 Bdellovibrionales bacterium | reverse complement strand
TGTCGCAATGAAAAGGTCTCGAAAACGCCAGGAGCGAAGCGGCCAGACTAGCGAAGCGGCGATTGCAACAGAAATCTGATGAAATATCCGGGCTAGGCCTCACTCTATTGATTAACTAGTGGAAAGTCCTCAAGGCACCACGCCGGAAACTCAAAATCTTTAGTAGGGTTTTCGAGCCGCGAGTAATAGATATAGTTTCGCATTACAGTTTTGATATAGGTTTTGGTTTCTTCGTAGGGGATGTCATCAATGAAGGCGAGTATATCTCCGCGATATCTTGATCTAATCCAGCCATCCACGGCACTTGGGCTGGCATTGTAGCTGGCAACTGTTTTAATAAAGTTATTCTGATTCTTTTTAAAGAGCCGCTTCATAAGAGCTATACCAAGAGGTACATTTATAGCTGGATCGAACAAGACTTCGGGATTTGCCAGCTGCAAACGCTCGTTAGAGTCCTTATAAGACTCAAGGCGAATATCGACGTCCTTGGCGACGGCAAGGGCGTTCTCGGGAATGAGTTGCAATAGTCCAAAAGCATTTGCCGGACTTCTAGCCATTGGGTTTAGTGATGACTCCTGTCGCATTATAGAGAAGACAAATTCCCATGGAACCTGCAGCTTCTTTGCTGTGGATTGAACAAGTTCAGTGAAGGGTTCAGTCGGAAACACCAACTCGGGATTATCGGCAAATACCTGACTGCGAATCTCGAGGGGCATGCTGGCGAGACTTTCGAATAGGTTTTGGTACTGTTCGGCCTGAGCGTAATTTTTTAAAAGATCAATCCAATTTTGCGTTGTTGTTGATCGTGTAGCTTTCATTTTTTGCACAGTCTGATCTAATAATTTTCGTTCGAATTCAATTTCTTTTACCGAAATAAGCAGCTGGCTGGTTTCAAAGAGCTCAGCTGAGTCAAAAGGTGAAATTGAGCTAGGCGACTTTTCATCGGACTTCCTTTTATCATGCTGTGCTTTGCGAACCGATTCAATTGATGGCAAAGCCAGCTTGAGTTCGTGGGCGGCCACCAAACCATAGTAGCCAAAGGGTTCATTTTCAATGAGCCAATTGAAATCGATTAGACTCGGATTCAAAATTTTAGTTGGGCTCGAACTTCCGGTATTTGTCGAGTGTAATTGCTTAAGGCTCTCCGCCCGCCAGAAATGTGCTCGAGAGTTATGTTCTTTTGGATCATTGGGAATCATTTCAGTAAAAGCCTGTGCGGCCTCTGCGAATCTTTGCAGCTTATAAAAGATAAAGGCTTTCGTCCAAAGCATCTGGTCACGCCGATCTTCATCCTTGGTGTCTTTGCCAATATTTTGCAGAAGTTTAAGTGCAAGATCAGTGTCCCCTTGCTCATCTGCAATTCGCGCTCGCATTAAAACTAAGTCATCAATTGAGTACTCACTTTTTATTATCTTTAAATTTGCAATGGCGTCTTCAAGTACTTTGATTGCCAATTTAGTTGAGCCATCAGTTTTCGTAAAGGTCCATAAATGGCCTGCATAGAGAAGCGAGGCTTTTACATAGTTTGCCGACCAGAGCGACTCTTTTCCTCGCTGCTTTAAATTTTTATGACTAAAATCAGTGGTCTTTTTTGCCGCCTCAAATAGGCTGGCATGATCGCTGCTTCGCTCGAGTTTGAAAGTATAGCGAATGGCATCTAAGGCACGAAACTGGGCTTCTAATTCGTCAGATGCCTTTGTTGCTTGGCATTGATTTATTTCGAATAATTGATTGAACAGAAGTCGCGCATTTTTGAAGTCCAGTTTAGAGCGTTCAAAATCCTTTGCCGCTAGCCAAAGTTTTTCTCGCCGCTGTGGAGTCGGATGCAAGCGACTCGCAGCCTCACAAAATGTTTCTTTCGGTGATTTCAAAATCAGGAGATTAGGAATTAAGCGCGGCGCAATTTCATATTGTTTTTCATGCAACTGTTCTAGATTGGCCACTTTTCTATAAGCTTCATCCGCACTATGGTCGCGAAAAATATCAATCGCCCGGTTTGCCAATTTTTCATTGTCTGATTGCGATGCGGTTCGGCGCCGCATTTGTTCATTTAGAATTTGCACTGATATTTTATATTCTGCGAATTCATCTCGAGTAGTTTGACTGCGAATAAGTGCCGATCGAATTGGTGTATCCCCCATCCAAGCAGGAAAGCTGAGGCCTAAAAAAGTTTCAATACTCGGCAAACGTTTGGCGGCGGCACTCTTGTTTTCAAGGCTACAAGCTGAAAAAGCCCTTGCGGCGGAAAGTGATTTCAAGCTAAAGCTTGGCAGTTCTGAAAGCTGAACAAAACTATCGCAGGCTTGATTGAATTTCTTGTTTTTGAAGTTGGCCAGAGCGTCGCGGTACTGTGTTGCCCAAATGCAGCTGGATTCTTCGCACTTTATATTTGCCGGCATTCTCGAGTTTAGCTGGGTGTAAAAGTGAGCACGCTGTTTTTTTTGATCACTTGAACAGGCGTTCAAAATTAAGCATAGCAACGCAATCAGCAGGTTTCGTTTCTTTATTTTGAGCATTTATTTAATATAACAAAAAAGCAGATCTGCCGTAACAAAATAATCGAGGATATTAGTCCAATTCGCTTAGCCGGGCTAGTCCCACTAGGCGAATTTTATTTTTCGAGATTGCAAAGCCAGAATGACACCAAATACGACCAAAGCGGCCGCAAAGTAGCCTAGGCCAGCGATGTGTTCGGCGGTGATCCAAGTGAACTCAAAATAAGATAAGATGCTCATAACGAATATCGTTAGAAGCGGATTCGCCGCAATGATTACACTCACTTGTGAAGTCGGAATATTTTTAAAGGCAATGGGCAAGGCTCCATAGGCTAGAACCGTATTGAGGCCGCAGGCAATGAGAAGCAGCCACCCGCTGATCGGTAAAGCCAAAAAGCTAGCCCAGTGGTTAAACGGGCTCAACATAAGTGAGCCAACACCGTATAGTAAAAGGTTGAGCTGTTGAGCATCATATTTCTGTAGAAGCGGCTTTTGTAAGGCGGCAAATACAATCCAGCAGCAGGCTCCAGTGACTAGCCAAAGGTTACCTTCTTGAAAGCTGGCCTTTTGACTCAAATTAGTGGAGTTGAATTGATCTTTGTAAAAAAGTGCGAAACCAATCAGCGCTAAAGAAAATCCTAAAACTTGAATTTTGCGAGGTCGTTCTTTAAAAATAAAGATTCCAACAATGATAAGGCCCATCGGTGCCAATTGAATCAAGATTTGTGCATTACTGGGCGAGGTGTACTCGACACCCTTCATATAAAAGAGATAATTAAGGCCAAGACCAAGGCTGGCGACGATGCCGGTCCAAGGCGGAGCTCTTAAGATTGAGAATTCCTTGGGAGCTTTGAAGATTTTAATAATAGATAAAAATAGAAAGGCAAAACTCATGCGAAACCATACGATGCTGTAGGCGTCGATGTACTTCAGAGTAAGTTTGAGTTTTATTGCAAGCAAAGCCCACATAAAGGCCGTGAATATAGCCATACCAATGCCGAGCCTACGTGAGGGCGTAGCTCCAGCTAGAGTCGTAGGAGCTGGTTTCGTAGGAGCTAGTTTAGAATGAGAAGGAGTTGTGCGTGTAGAAGTCATCCAAATACAAAATGAGGGGCTGACAATTTCTTGTCAAGCTCGACTCTGACTTTACCGCCTTTTTCAAGCCTTCCGAATAAAATCTCATCAGCCAGCGACTTTTTGATGTGTTCGTCTATTGTACGTGCCATGGGACGAGCGCCATAAAGTGGGTCAAAGCCCTTGTCTGCCAACCACTGTATAACTTCAGGGCTTACACTGAACTCGATCTTCTTTTTGCTGAGTTGAAGTGTTAGCTCTGCAACGAATTTTTCTGCCACCTTTAAGATGATGTCACTGGCCAAAGCTGAAAATTGAACAACGGCATCGAGGCGGTTGAGAAATTCGGGCGCAAACACTCGTTTAATGGCACTCATTTGCTCTGCATTCTGATTTTTAGAATGGTTATTGAGAACACCGAATTGTTTTGAGGCGTCACTTGAGCCGGCGTTTGTTGTCAATATCAGAATCACATTTCGAAAATCAGCTGTTTTGCCGTGCGAGTCAGTGAGCGTGCCATTGTCCATCACTTGCAGCAAAATATTATTTAAATCTGGATGAGCTTTTTCAATTTCATCGAGCAACAAAACCGCATAAGGGCTCTTGTTTACAGCCTCGGTCAAAAGGCCGCCTTCTTCGAAGCCAACATAGCCGGGAGGGGCGCCTACCAAGCGACTGACCGAATGCTTCTCCATATATTCACTCATATCAAATCGCAAAAATTGATTGCCTAGAACTGACGCCAACTGTTTGCTGACCTCGGTTTTGCCGACTCCAGTTGGCCCGGCAAATAAATAGGCACCAATCGGTTTGTTCTCACGACTCAATCCGGTTCGCGACATTTTAATTGAGGATGCAAGGGCATTAATGGCAGCATCTTGGCCAAATACCTTTGAACGTAGGTTTTTTTCAAGGTCTTTGAGCTGCAGTTTATCACTGACACCAACTGAATGAATCGGGACTTGAGCAATACTTGAAACTACCTTTTCAATATCACTAACGCGAATGTTGACCGGCTCGGTGGTTTTACTTTTGATGCGAGCTTTGGCGCCAACTTCATCCATCACATCGATCGCTTTATCGGGCAAATGCCGATGTTGAATATATCTTGCCGCTAGTTCTGCAGCTGCCTTGATGACTGCCGCAGAGTACTTTACGTTATGAAAATCTTCGTAATGAGATTTAAGACCAGTGAGTATTTCAATGGTCTCTTCGACGGTGGGCTCTCTTATATCAATTTTTTGAAAACGTCTTGAGAGGGCACGGTCCTTTTCAAAATGTTGGCGATATTCTTTGTAAGTCGTTGAGCCGATACAACTGATGCTGCCATTGGCAAGAGCCGGCTTTAATAAATTCGAGGCATCCATTGAGCCCCCACTGGTAGCGCCGGCGCCAACAAGAGTATGAATTTCATCAATGAAGAGTACAGCATGTTCTTCGCCCTCAAGGGCTTTAATCACTGCTTTGAGGCGCTCTTCAAAATCACCACGAAATTTAGTGCCAGCAAGTAAGGCGCCCATATCAAGTGAATAGATCACCGCGCTTGAAAGGGCTTCGGGAACCTGATCTTCAACAATTCGTAGGGCTAGACCATCGGCAATGGCAGTTTTGCCGACTCCAGGTTCGCCAATTAGGAGCGGATTATTTTTAGTTCGACGACAAAGAACCTGTACCATGCGCTCGATTACATCATCTCGTCCTATCAGCGGATCAATTTGGTTTTTTCGCGCCTTTTCATTCAGATTCACACAAAATGCTTTGAGGGGAGATTGCTTCTTTGCTTTGCTGCCATCTTTGGGTAAGCCATCAATATCAATATGTTCAGTTTGTGAATCCTCTTCATCAGCATTTCTAGAAGAAACCTCTAAGTCACTTTTTGAAACCCCATGAGAAAGATAATTGACAACATCAAATTGTGAGATGCCTTGCTCAACCAAAAAATGAACGGCATGCGAGTCTTTTTCGCTGTAAATTGCCACCAATATATGGCCGGTATTTACAAAGTCTTTGCCTGAACTTTGAACTTGCAAAACCGCTCGCTGAAGTAAGCGGTGACAGGCAAGGGTAAATTCGGGTTTATAAGTTTCAATTGAGGGCGTGTGGTCGTCGAGATCGTCGCCTATTGCAATCTGGGTATTTGATAAATTCACTCGCGGGCTATAGCGATCAATAAACTGCTCAAGATTCTTTCTGAGCTCTGAGATATTGGCACCGCAGGCGAGTAGAATTTCATTTGTTTCAGGATCGCCAAGAAAGGCCAGCAAAATGTGTTCTAAACTAACAAATTCGTGACGTGCTGTTTTTGCAAGATTTGCGGCAATGTTTAAAAACTTTTCAAGATTTGAGCTTAACATAGATGCCTCTTTTCGTTAGGACGTTCTTTTCAAATCTTTTCCATAGTACATTTCAACGGATACTGATGCTGTTTTGCAAATTGATTCACCTGATAGACTTTGGTTTCAGCGATCTCGTAAGTAAACACTCCTGCTACCCCAGCGCCCTGCTGATGAACCTGAAGCATAACTTGAGTCGCCTCAGTCATATTCTTCGCGAAAAATTTTTGCAAGATGCGTATCACAAAATCCATTGGGGTGAAGTCGTCGTTGAGTAAGAGAACCCGGTACATCGACGGAGTTTTGGTGCGCGGTTGAGTGATCGGAGCAATGCCAATACCTAAGCCGTCATCATGGCCGAAATCGCGATCGTCATCTTGATTGTGGCTTGCTTCGATTTGAAACCGCATCATGAGAACTCCATATGAAAACTCACTACTACATTATATCATAACTTGGAGCCGCAAGGATAGTTGTCAAGCGCCGCATTCTAAAAGGTCCTGCATAGTTTTTATTATGAGTTTTTTCTGCAATAGGTCGGTAGGGCTGACTTTTTAACTGCGCGCGCATCAGGCGAGGTGCATTTTGCTAACTAGGCGTGGCTAAAGGCCGAGCCCTATCAATATCCTTAGTGAATATCCTTAGGAGTTACATCCTTAGGAGTTGTGACGATATAAGTTAGACATTTAGCGCTCAGATCTTGGTCAGCTTTGAGTGCACCGGACTGAGGATCGACGAAGTCATATCCTTTGCGATATATTGAGGAGACCGCAAGGAGGAGCGCTTAAAGATGGCCGAGAGATGAGATGCTAAATGTCTAACTTATTTCGTCACAACTTCTTAGATAGCAAAATCGAAATGCTGAATACGGCGGTAGCGGCTACGAGCCATACTACCTAATATTGCTAGACCAAGTTAAAGTAAGAATCGGGTTAAGCAAAGAAGGGGATAAATTAAGATAGCGCCGATTTATGAGCTTTATTGGGTGTCAACATTGAATAAAAACATTGAAAAAAGACACTGGATATCGACATTGGGGGGTATCAATTTGTAAACAGAGAAGTTTAGGTCGTTTCAAAGTGGGGCGATATCGGCGCGGGGCTTGACCTACAAATTTAAAACTGGCCTTATCATTTTCTAACAAATGCGGCAGCATCAGTTCAGAACTATGCTTAAATTTAATTTTGTTCATAAAAATTTGAAAATTAATTTAAGGAAACTAGACTTTGGCCGATAAGTGACAAGTAGGCAGTCAAGCGATGTCTAAATTGACGAATTAGGTGAATAAACTAAGTAAAAATGAACTGAGCTAAGTAAAACTGAGCTAAGTAAAACTGAGCTAAGTAAAGCTGAACAAAAATGGGAGAATATATGAAGCACGTAAACAATAAAGGTTTCTCTTTGATCGAGTTGATGATCGTGGTTGCGATCATTGGTATTTTGGCAACGGTTGCCATTCC